>WLNG01000099.1 GCA_009699915.1 Actinomycetota bacterium | reverse complement strand
TGGAGCGACGATTCGACGTACGTGCGCCGCCCGCCGTACTTCGACGGGATGCCGGCCGAGCCGCTCCCGGTCACCGACATCACCGGCGCGCGCGTGCTGGCCAAGCTCGGCGACAGCGTCACGACCGACCACATCTCCCCGGCCGGCTCGATCAAGCAGGACTCGCCCGCGGGCGCGTATCTCATGGGCGCGGGCGTCGAGCCTGCCGACTTCAACTCCTACGGCGCGCGGCGCGGCAACCACGAGGCGATGGTCCGCGGCACGTTCGCCAACATCCGCCTGCGCAACCTGCTGGCCCCCGGCACCGAGGGCGGCGTCACGCGCCACCTGCCCGGCGGCGAGCAGCAGTTCATCTACGACGCCGCCGAGCACTACGCCGCTGAAGGCGTGCCGCTCGTCATCCTCGGCGGCACGGAGTACGGCTCCGGCTCCTCGCGCGACTGGGCCGCGAAGGGCACAAGCCTGCTCGGCGTGCGCGCTGTGATCGCCGAGAGCTTCGAGCGCATCCACCGCTCGAACCTCGTCGGGATGGGCGTCCTGCCGCTCCAGTTCCCGGAGGGCCAGAACGCCCAGTCCCTCGGCCTCACCGGCGAGGAGGTCTTCGAGATCACCGGGCTGGCCGGGCCGCTCAACGCGGGCGAGCTGCCGCGCACGGTGAGCGTGAAGGCTGGCGACGTCGCCTTCGAGGCGGTCGTGCGCATCGACACGCCCAAGGAGGCGGATTACTTCCGCCACGGCGGGATTCTGCTCTACGTCCTGCGCCAGCTCGCCGCGAGCTGAGCGCTTACCCACTCGCGCCCATGCCGGGGAAGAATTCTCGGCGGGCGCATCTCGTTCAGTGAATAACACGCCAAAGCGAATCCGCTTGCGTTAGTAACTTGAACTAGTTACGGTGGCGGCGACGGACACCTACTGTGCTGAAGGAGTCGAGTGGCCATGAAGCGTACGGGGATAGGGCTCGTTCTAGTCGTAGCTCTGACTGCACTGATATTTCCCGGAACGTCAGCAGCAGAGACGCTCCGTGTCGCTTGTCTGCCCCCCGGAGGCTTGGTCGCCGCTGAAGTCGCGCAGGATGTTTCGCCGGCGGGAGTCGAAGTAACTGAATTCCTCGCGGACGGCGCTTATCGCGTGTCGCGCTGCGCGGTAAGCGGGACGCTGGAACTGAGCACCACTGTCGCGCTTGTAACCGACCCGACGGGAAGGCGCGTCAGGGCTCGGGTCCAACGGACAACGCCTGCTTCAACGACTCTATACACCTACGGCGATCCCGCTGATGAAAACTGGTCGGCTGAGTGGGAAGCGAGCCTGCCAACGGTTCGTGCAGAGACACCCGCTCCCACGGAGGGAACACATTTTCAGAGCGATCCGACCCAGCGCCGTGGCAGCGATAGTCCTGGGCGCCAGACCCCTCTGGCAAGCTTGGCAGTCGCTGATGACAGTTGCACGAACGGCGACTACGCTTTCCTCGGCGGTGCGTGGTCGGGGAGTACTTATCAGTACAAGGTCAATGTCGGATCGTTTCCTGGTGGAAGTGACGATCGCGTTGCCATCACGGAGGGTCATCACAACTGGGACTACACCTATAACAGTTGCGGGTATGGAGATCAGGACAACTTCATTTCTGACTACACGGGATCAACTTCCCTCGGCGTGCACACAGTCGCAGATGGAACAAGCGTCATCGATCGAGGGAACATTGGCAACGTAGGCTGCGCTGGCGCCCTGGCTTGCGCCAGGCTGTTCCCCGGCAGCGTGTCCTGGTACACGGAAGTTGACACACGATTCTCCGACGCGTATTCCTGGTCAAACGCGGGTGCATCAAACGCGTTTGACTACGAGGCAGTCGCAACGCACGAGGCGGGCCATGCAATCGGGCTCGGGCATGCGAATTCTAGCGAATGGTTGACGATGTATTACCAAGCTTGCGTCGGTTGTCTCCGGTGGCGGACGCTGGCGCGTGGCGATGTTCTTGGGATGCGCAATCTCTACCCGTAAACCCATGTGGCGGGCTCTTGTATTCGCCGCGCTGGCGTTGATGGGGAACGTGGTTGTCGCACGACCCGCGAGCGCAAGTGCCGGGTTCCGAGCAGCCGTCGAGAGAACCGCCTTCATTGACGCTGGCCTGCCAGCGGAGTCGATGGTTCGCGTCACGGTCGGCCCGTTTTCGGAGCGGCGGGCGTACCGTGTGAAGACTTACTTCCCCCGATACCGGACGTGGATCGATGGCTTCAGGCGCCGTGAGGGGTCGTTCTTCGAGATGCGAGGCGGTGTTCACCTCGACACTTTGGCTTCGGGCACGTGGAAGGCAACAAGCACATTGATCATGGCGATTCCGTGCACGCCCACGTACCGCCTCCGACCTCATGGCTATGAGCCGAAGGATGACGAAGGAATTCTCACGCTCCCGCCTCAGAGTGTGGCGACTCTCTCTGTGCGCATCGCGCATGGCTTGCTTGCGCCGCAGGCGGAAAGCGATCGCCGAGCAGGTCTGATCTTCGATGCTGTCGACGGTCGCGAGCATGTTGTCGTGACCGCGCCAGTCATCGATCGGGCAGTCCGGACATCCGGGGTACCCCGGATTATGAGTCTCCCCGCTATCACCTACTCGAATCTCGCGCACGTCCGTGTGCTGCGGCCGCGGCGGACGTTGCGCATGTCTGGACGCTGGCGCTCTGGAGTAGCGGCGCGGCTTGCCCTCAAAGTCCTCGCGCCCGGAGAGCTCCGTGCGCGAACTGTGGGACGAGTAGTCAGCGAGCGCGATGGCAGCTTCCAGTTCGCGCCGTACCGCCCCGTCCGTCATGGGCGGTATGAGATTTCAATTGCTGAAGTTGCTCCGAGGTCCGATGAGACCTGTCCGATGTCATTCGACGTCCGCGCCGCTAGCTGAGCGCTGCGCGCAGCGCGCAGCGCGCGCCGCCGTCGTGATGTGCGCTGCGCTCAGCGCAGCCTTCCTGCTGGCAGGCGCCTATTTTCTTATCCGAGGGCTGGTTGCCCGTCCGGTTGACAGCAGTCTTTGGCAGTACGTCGCGTTTTCGGGCGAGCTGCTCGCGATGGGGGTAGTGCTTGCGGTCATGCCGTACCGCAGCTTGCGCCTACGTCGGGGGCGGAACAAGCCCGGCAAGTGAGAGCCCTACGCCGTCAGGAAGCTGCCGACCAGCTCGTGGTACTCGGGCACGTCGAGCAGGAACGAGTCGTGGCCCCACGGTGATGCGATGTCCACGTGCCGCGCGTCGCAGCCTCCGGCGTGGAGCTCGCGCACGATGTGCGCCGAGTGCTCGGCGGAGAAGCGCCAGTCGCTCGTGAAGGAGACGGCGAGGAAGCGCGTCGAGTTCCCGCGCAGGCGGTCGCGGGCGCCGGGCTCCTCGAACGGCTCGAAGTAGTCCATGGTGCGCGTGAGGTAGAGGTAGCTCAGCGCGTCGAAGCGCTCGAGGAAGCTCGCGCCCTGGTGGTGGAGGTAGTGTTCGACCTCGAAGTCCGGCCCGAGCCCCGGCTCGGCGCCCTCGATGCGCCGAGCGCGCCCGAACTTGTGCGCGAACGAGTCCTCGGAGAGGTAGGTGATGTGGGCCATCATGCGCGCGACCGCGAGGCCGATGTTCGGGCCCCAGCCGCTCTCGTGGTAGGCGCCGCCCTGAAAGCCCGGGTCGCGCATGATCGCCTCGCGGGCGACCGTCGAGAAGGCGATGTTCATCGCCGAGAGGCGCGCGCTTGCGCAGATGGGCACGCAGCGTTCCATCGCCTGCGGGTCGTCGATCGCCCACTGCAGCGCCTGCATCCCGCCGAGCGAGCCGCCGATCGCGGCGTGGAGGCGCTCGATGCCGAGGTGCTCGAGCAGGCGGCGGTGCACGGTGACGAGGTCGCGCACGCTGAACATCGGGAACTCGAGGCCGCGCCGGCGCCCGGTCGCCGGGTCCAGGTCCGACGGGCCGGTCGTCCCCTGACAGCCGCCGAGGAGGTTCGGCGCGATGACGAAGAAGCGGTCGGTGTCGATCGGCCGCCCGGGGCCGATCAGCCGGTCCCACCAGCCGCGCCGCGCCGGGTCGCCGTGGTGGCCCGCGGCGTGCGCGTCACCCGTCAGCGCATGGCAGACGAAGACGGCATTCGAGCGGTCGGCGTTCAGCTCGCCGTACGTCTCGTACGCGACCTCGACCGGCGCGAGCGTCGCGCCGGATTCGAGCACGAGCGGGTCGTCCCCGCTGAAGAGGACGACCCGCTGCGTCTCAACTTGTCCAAGTCCCCCGGGGGTCATGCCGGGAGGATCGTATGAGGCGGCGCCGCTAGCGCGCCGCGGCGAGGGCCTGATCGAGGTCGGCGAGGATGTCGTCGATGTGCTCGATGCCGACGGAGAGGCGGACCGTCTCCTGCGTCACGCCGGCAGCGCTCAGCTCCTCCTCGTTGAGCTGCGAGTGCGTCGTCGAGGCGTTGTGGATCGCCAGTGACTTCGCATCGCCGATGTTCGCGAGGTGGCTGAAGAGGCCGAGTCCCTCGATGAACTTCTTGCCCGCGGTGGCGCCGCCCTTGATCCCGAAGGTCACGAGCGCGCCGTAGCCGTTCGTGAGGACGCGGTCGGCGACGGCCTTGTACTCGCTGGACTCCAGGCCCGGGTAGGAGACCCACTCGACGGCGTCGTGCGCCTCGAGGTGCCTTGCGACCGCGAGCGCGTTGGAGAAGTGGCGCTCCATGCGCAGCGCGAGCGTCTCGACGCCCTGCAGGATGAGGAAGGCGTTGAACGGCGAGAGCGCCGCGCCGGTGTTGCGCAGCAGGACGGTGCGCACGCGGCCGACGTAGGCCGCCGGGCCCAGCGCGTCGCTCCACGTGACGCCGTGGTAGCTCGGGTCGGGCTGTGTGAGCCCCGGGAAGCGCTCGGCGTTGGCGACCCAGTCGAACTTGCCGGAGTCGACGACGATGCCGCCGATCGACGTGCCGTGACCGCCGAGGAACTTCGTCAGCGAGTGCACGACGATGTCGGCGCCGAGGTCGAAGGCGCGCGTGCCGAGCGGCGTTGCGACGGTGTTGTCGAGGATCAGCGGCAGGCCCTGTGCGTGGGCTGCATCCGCCCAGGCAGGGATGTCCATGACGTTCAGACGCGGGTTGCCGATCGTCTCACCGAATACCAGGCGCGTTTTGTCATCGGCCAGGCGAGCCACCGCATCCGGGTCGTCGGCGTCGGCCCAGCGCACCTCGATGCCGTACTGCGGCAGCGTGTGCGCGAAGAGGTTGTAGGTGCCGCCGTAGAGCTGGCTGACGGAGATGATGTTGTCGCCGGCGCGGCAGACGTTGAGGACGGCGTAGGTGACCGCCGCCTGTCCGGAGGCGGTGACGACCGACGCGAGCCCGCCCTCGAGCTCGGTGATGCGCTGCTCGAGCACGCCCCAGGTGGGGTTCATGATCCGCGTGTAGATGTTGCCGGGCACGGCCAGCGCGAAGAGGTCGGCGGCGTGCTGGGTGTCATCGAAGACGTAGGAGGTCGTCTGGTAGATCGGTACGGCGAGGGCCTTGGTCGTCGGGTCTGGTGACTGGCCGCCGTGCAGGGCGATCGTCTCGGGGCGAAGTTGGTCGGTCATCTGCGGTCGTGCTCCTTGGTTTTCGATGGCTCCCACGGGAAAATAGCCTAAATCGGGTCGGCTATGTGGTTCATGGCCGCTCGCGTAGGCTCCGGGCATGGCGATTCCTCCAGTCCTGCGCACTCTGCTCACCGCCCCCGGGCCGTCCGGCCGTGAGGCCACAGCCGCAGCGGCCTGGCGCGAGGCGGCCGGCGCCTTCGCGCAGGTCACCGGCGACGTGATGGGCAGCTCGACCGCCCGCGTCCCCGGCACGGCCTCCGGCAGGACCGTCG
>WLNG01000098.1 GCA_009699915.1 Actinomycetota bacterium | reverse complement strand
TCGGCGTGCGCCTGCGGTGCGCCGAGGATCGCGCGGCCCTCCTCCAGCAGTTCATCACCGATCGCGTCCAATGCGTCGTCGGTGAGCGCGTCCTGCGCGAGCAGGACCGAGCGCTGCCGCAGGACGCGCCGGTCGGCCGCCGCGAGGCCCAGTGCGCTCAACACGCCGGACGCACGCGGAACGAGGATCGTGTCGATCCCCAGCTCATCGGCGATCGCCGCGGCGTGCAGCGGCCCCGCACCGCCGAACGCCAGCAGCGCGAAGTCGCGAGGATCGAGCCCGCGCTCGACCGTCATCACGCGCAGCGCGCGGACCATCTCCGCGTCCGCGACGCGCAGGATGCCCGCCGCGCAGGCGTCGAGCGTGAGCCCGAGGTCGCGTGCAAGCCGTCCGACCGCCTCGCGTGCGGCGGCGCCGTCGATCCGAACGCCGCCCGCCAGCGGCCGGTCGCTAGCCAGATGCCCGAGCACGACATGTGCGTCGCTGACGGTCGGTTCGGTCCCGCCACGCCCGTAGGCCGCGGGGCCTGGGTCGGCGCCGGCCGACTGAGGTCCTACGCGCAGCGCTCCGCCCTCGTCGCGCCACGCGATCGAGCCACCGCCCGCACCGACGGTATGGATGTCGATCATCGGCAGGGCTACCGGCCGCCCCGCGACGCGGCCGCCACTGGTCTCGCGCGCTCGGCCGCCTTCGATCACGCAGACGTCGCAGGAGGTTCCGCCCATGTCGAAGCAGAGCAGCTCCGGCCGCCCTGAGGCGGCGGCGATCAGCGAGGCCGCAGCCGCACCGCCTGCCGGCCCTGAGAGGACCGTCAGCGCCGCGTGGCCAGCTGCCGTCTGCGCATCGATCAGGCCGCCGTTGGACTGCATGATCTGGGGCTGCGGCAGACCCGCGACGGCGGTGCGGTCCAGCAGCCGCGTGAGATACGTCCCCAGCAGCGGGGAGAGCGCGGCGTCGATCTCCGTCGTCGCAGCCCGTTCGTACTCGCGGAAGGTTCCGACAACCTCGTGCGAGAGCGAGAGGTGCACTCGCTCGCCCAGTCGATCGCGCAGCGCGGTGGCGAGCAGCAGCTCGTGGACCGGGTCGCGCCAGGAGTGCAGGAGGCAGACCGCGACCGCCTCCGGCTCACAGGAGGCGACCGCGTCGGCGAGAGCGCGTGCGGCTTCAGGGGAGAGCGGGCGCTCGGTCGTCCGCGGACCCTGGCGCTCAGGCGCGCCGAAGCGTCGCTGCGGCGGAGCGATCGGCTCCGGTGCGCAGGCGCAGAGGCGATAGAGCTCCGGGCGCGCCTGACGTCCGAGCTCGATCAGGTCGGTGAACCCCTCGGTTGCGACGAACGCGGTGCGGGCGTAGACGCCCTCCAGCAGGGCGTTGGTCGCGACGGTCATGCCGTGGGCCACGGCGCGCACGTCCCCTGGCTGCGTCACGGCGGCGTGCAGGACCGCCTCGACGGCGGCCATCACGCCAAGCGACTGGTCCTGCGGAGTGGTCGGGGCCTTCGCGGTGACGATGCGCCCGGACCCGACGAGGACCGCGTCGGTGAACGTCCCTCCGACATCGACTCCGAGCAGCACCACGTGGACGCTATCGCCGCCGGCCGTGCTCCGGTACTGCGCGCGGCGACGTCGCCGCTCAAGCGGCCATCCGAATGTCGCCGGAGCTCTTGGTGCGCTCGGTCTCGGCGAGATGCTGGTGTGACGGGCAGTAGCCGTTCTCGTGCACCGGAATGCGCTGGCACGGGGTGCCGCGACGGGTCGTCGATCGGCACTTGAGCGGGTTGCCGAACGCATCCCGCCCGCCGGCGGTCAGGCTGATAAGGAGCTGGTCGGAGACCTCCATGTACTGCTGGACCACCGCCCATACCTGGGCCTGAGCGTGGAGCGGGAAGTGCGGGCGCACATCGCGATAGAGCGTGCGGGCGGGCTGCGCGAAGTAGTGACGATCGGTCGCCAGCCGCTCAACGGCCCGCTCGCAGGCTTGCAGGACCTCCGCGTGACCGCGCTTGCCGGTTGCGATGTCGGATGCGAGCTCCCGGTAGATCGCCCTGCTCAACTGATACATCGTGGTTCAGGCCCCTTAGCGTCGAATTGCGGTGGTCAGCCGTCTCCCAGCAGCAGCCGGGAACGAGTATCCGCCGCTTGTATGAACGCTGAAACACACGAAACATGAAGTTCGTGTTAAGGCGCGAGCGGCCCCCTTTGCAGGGACTTCGGGTCAGCGCCAGACTTCGAGATGCGGCTCGTCGCCGCGTACGACCGCGTGGTGCATGGCGAGCCCTGGGTCGGTCTGGGGAAAGTCGCGCCGGACATGCGAGCCGCGGCTCTCTTCGCGGGCGAGCGCGCAGCGCGCCACCAGGCGGGCGAGCGGGTGCGGGTCGGCCGCCAGGAGCGCGAGGCCCTCGGCGTCGCGCACCAGCCCGGCGTGTCGCCACATGGCGTCCTGCGTCGTCCGCTGCGGGTCCTGCGCAGGCTCGGGAGCGGGGGGCGGGCCGGTGGGAGCGATCGCCGGTTCGCCGAGGGCGGCGCGAGCGGCACGCGCGCCGAACACCACGCACTCCGTGAGGGAGTTGGAGGCGAGACGGTTCGCGCCGTGCAGGCCGGTGCACGCCGATTCCCCGACCGCGTAGAGCCCCGGTACGCCGGTGTCCCCATGGAGGTCGGTGACAACCCCCCCCATCACGTAATGAGCCGCCGGCGCGACCGGAATCGTCTCGCGAGCGGGGTCGAGTCCTGAGCTGCGCAGCGCCTCAACCACGTTCGGGAAGCGCGCCGGGTCGACGGCGCGCATGTCGAGCTGGACGGCCTGCGCTCCGGTGCGCTCGAGCACGTTCCAGATCGCGGTGGCGACCTCGTCGCGCGGGGCGAGCTCCTCGACGAACCGTTCGCCGGCGGGGTCGAGCAGCACCGCGCCCTCCCCGCGGATCGCTTCGGTGATCAGAAAGCCCTCGCGCCCCGGGACGCCGGTGACGGCGGTCGGATGGAACTGGACGAACTCGAGATCGGCGACCGCAGCGCCTGCGCCCCACGCGAGCAGCATGCCGCCGCCCAGCGACCCTGGCGGGTTGGTCGTCCTGCTCCAAAGAGCGGCCGCGCCGCCTGCCGCGATAATCGTCGCGCGGGCGCGCACGGCAAGGCCGTCGTCGCAGACGACACCGAGCACTCGTCCCTCTTCCTGCCAGAGCGAGGCGGCGCGGCGTTGCTCGCGCACGATCACGCTGGGCTGGGAAACGAGCTCGGCGGAGAGTTGACGCACGAGCCGGCGACCGGTCGCGCTGCCTCCGGCGTGGACGATCCGCCGCCGTGAATGCCCGCCTTCGAGCCCGAGCGCGAAATTGCCATGTCGGTCAGCGTCGAAGACGACCCCGCGCCGCTGCAGGCCGAGGATCATCTCGGGAGCCTCGCTGACGAGCACCTCTGCGGCCGAGCGGCGCACCAGTTCGCGGCCCGCGCGTTCGGTGTCCTCTAGGTGCAGCAGCGGTGTGTCGTCGATCGCCAGGGCGGCGGCCAGCCCGCCCTGCGCCCAGTAGCTCGCCGTCTGTGCGAGCGCCGTAGCGGTGACGACGGCGACGCGCGCTCCCTCGGCGGTTGCGGTAAGCGCTGCAGAGAGGCCGGCCGCGCCGGCACCGACGACGACGATGTCGACGTCGATCTGTTCGGGTGCGCTCACGGAGTCCCGGGCGCGGCGGTCGTCGTCGGACCGGTCACGGTCTTCACGCCGGGCGGCGGAGCGGCTCCCGGCTCCAGCGTCGTCGTGCGAGTGATCGTCAGCGATGGTGGCGGGTCATCGTTCGTCAGCGCGATGAAGGCGGCGACGAGCCCACCCAGGCCCAAAGCCGCGATCGTCAGCAGCAAAAGGATCGGCCGGCGCCAATGGGGCGTCGGGGCGATGACGGTTCGGGCCGGCGCGCCGCAGTTCAGGCACCAGTCCTGGTCACCGGCGAGGGTTGCTCCGCAGCGCGGGCAGGCGATCGCCCACGGGTCGGGGGGCGAGATCGCATCCGCGCCCGTCCAGGTCATGTGGAGGACGGATCGTCGGTCGGCTGCGGCGCCGCGGCGCCCATCCCAGCGACCGGGCGCAATCCAGCGAATGGCAGCCCGCAGTTCGGGCAGAAGTTCGCATCGCTGCCGTGCAGCGTTCCGCAGCGCGAGCAGGCCGACACGCCTGCGCGGTAGAGCTCGTCGAGCGGCCTGCGATCGTGGAGCGTGTCCTGCAGGAGGCGCAGCTCGCGATCGACGGCATCGATCGCGACGACCTTGGCTGCAACCAGGTCCTCGTTCGGACGCTGGAAGCGGTGCTGGTCGAAGACGAGTCCGCCGAGGTCGCGGAATCCCAGTTCGCGCAGCTCGCGCAGGTGACGCAGGCGCCGGCGCAGGCGGCCGCGCTCGCGGAAGCCCGGCGCCGCCGCGGGCACCGTGACAGCGGCTGGCGCGGTCTCCGGTTCGGGCTCCACAGGCGCGAACGGCTCGGCGGGCGTGTGGTCGAGCCCCGCGGTGGAGCCGCCGATCAGCGTGTCCTGCGGCGCTGCCGGTGTGACGGCCCCGCCAGGGCGCAGGATCGTGATGTCGTCTGGGACCGGCTCGGTCGCGACGGTGCTTGAGTCGGCGCTGCGGCCGAGAATGCGGTCCTTGAGGCCCATGACGGAGCGGGGGATACCCGCCGGCGCGAGTCTAGAGCAGCGTCCGCCACGCGTCCGCCACGCGGCGGGCCATCGCTGCGGCGCTCCAGCGCTGGGCGCGCTCGTGCCCCGCGATCCGTGGGTCCGGGGCGTCGAGGTGCCCAGCGGCCGCGGCGACCCAGGCTTCTGTGTCAAAGGGCGCGCAACGTGTTCCCTCGATGCCCGCGAGCGCCTCGGCGTGGACGCCGGTCGGCGCGGCGATCACCGGGACATCGCAGGCGAGCGCCTCGAGCACGGCGAGGCCGAATCCCTCATGGTCCGAGGGCACGATCACGGCGTTGGCGGCGTTGATCCACCAGGGCATCTCTTCGGGCCCGATCGCGCCGGCGCTCAGCAGCACCGCGCCGGTGCGCGCTGCGATCTCCTGCGCACGGTCGTGGCGCTTGCCGGCGCGTGCCGGATCGGCCGGGAAGAGCAGGTAACGCCCGCCGGCGTCGAGGCCGAGGCGTGCGCGCGCTTCGCCACGGTCGAGCCTGCGGAAGCGTGGGGCGACACCGCAGGGGAGCACCTCGACCTTCCCGGCGCCGCGCGGCAGTGCATCGCGCAGCTCCTCGCTGGCAACGGCGACGAGATCCTGGAAGGGGAGTGCGGCCTGCGTGATCCGGCGCGAGCGCGGGTGACGCACGTCGGTGCCGTGGAGCGTCACAAGACGCGCGTGGCCGCGTGCGGCCAGCGCCGGCCAGGCGCTCAGTCCGAAGTGGGCGTGGACGATGTCGAACGGCTGGCCCGGCAGGCGACGCAGTTCGCGCATCGCGCCCGCGTAGCGGCCGGGGGGGAACGAGAAGACCTCGATCTCCAGGTTCTCGTCCGGAAGAGCGCGCAGCGCCTCCACCTGGTCGCGCACGAAGCAGCCGAGTGCCGGTGCCTCCGGGGAGGGCCACATGTTCGTGACGATCAGCGCGCGCAGTAGTGACACGGGCCGAACGCTACGCGGGTCGTCGGTCAGGCGCGCATCGGCTACGCCGGCGTCAGGCGCAAGATCGAGCAGCCGTCGGGTGTCTCGCTGAAGAGCGGGCAGGTGAGCAGCACCGCGCTGTTGAGATCGGTCCCCGAGCTGTCGACGACCGGCACATCGAGATAGCGGCTGTCGGAGGACTGCAGTGCCACCGGAACCCAGTACAGCCGCGAGCGCTGGTCCTCGCCATTGCCCTGTGCCCCCCAGAGAACG
>WLNG01000097.1 GCA_009699915.1 Actinomycetota bacterium | reverse complement strand
CGGCGTCACTGAGCACGCGCGAACCGTACTGGCCCTCACGCCGCGCGGCCAGTACCGTCCGAGCGATGGCGCCCACCGCCGACCGCCACTATCGCCGCGGAATCCTGCGGAGCGTCTGGCCGTCCCCGGCGCTGCCGGCCTCCCGTCGTGCCGCCCGGCGCGCCGACGCCGACTACGGCGCGAGCGCAGAACCCGACTGGCGCGAGGTTCCATGGGCCAAGCACCAGTCCACGATCACGCTGCCCGGAGGACCGGTCAACGTCGTCGACTTGGGCACCGGCGATCAGGCGGTCGTCTTCGTCCACGGCCTCGGTGGCTGCTGGCAGAACTGGCTGGAGAATCTGCCTGCCGTCGCGGCCGCCGGGTATCGCGCGATCGCGTTCGACCTACCCGGCTTCGGCCGCTCGGCACTCCCATCCGCGTCGATCTCGATCACGGAGTACGCGCGGACCGTCGACGCGCTCTGCGCCGAGCTGGCACTCGGGCCGGTCGCTCTCGTCGGGAACTCGATGGGTGGTTTCATCGCCGCCGAGACCGCGATCCGCCACCCGGAGCGCGCCGAGCTGCTGGTACTCGTCGATGCCGCCGGGATCTCGTCCTCGGAGAACCGCAACCCGATCAGCGACCGCGTCGGGCGCTTCCTTGTGGCGGGTGCAGCCAAGCCCGGGACCGACCCGCAGGTCCGGCGGGCACAGGCGCGCGCGATGCTCCGGCGGCCCGGGTTCGTCCAGCTGGCGATGGGGTCGGTTGCGCGGCATCCGACGCTGCTCGCCCGCGACCTCCTCGCCGAGCAGGTTCAGCACACCGGCTCGGCCGGCTTCTTCCCGGCGCTCGAGGCGCTGATCGGCCACCGCTTCGTCGATCACCTCAGTGACATCGGCTGCCCGACCCTCGTCATCCACGGCGCCGACGACGTGCTCGTCCCGCTCGGCGACGCCCACGAGTTCGCGCGGCGGATCCCGCGCGCGACGACGCTGATCCTCGAGGACACCGGCCACGTGCCGATGTTCGAACGCCCGCGGACCTTCAACCGCGCTCTGCTGGAGTTCCTCGACCAGGCGGTTGCGCCCGACCGCCCCGACCCGGGATCGTCGCCGACGATCGCCGGAGAACGAGCCTGAGACCATGCCGAGCTACCCGTCAACGCTCGCAGAGCGCCGGGACGCGCGAATCGCGTCCAGTCTGCTCGCCCTTCCCCCACGCGCGCTCGCGCGCTTCGCCGGGAAGCCGATTGTGATCGAGGGTGTGCCGCTCAACCTCGAGCACGCGGCCATCCTGCGCCTCATGAAGATGCGCGGCGGAGCGGATGTCAGCACCATGACCGTGGACCAGGCGCGGGCGCGGGTTCGCGCCTCGACGACCTCTGTCGCGGGCACGCCGCTGGCGCTGGCGATGATCCGTGACGCGGCTGTGGCGGGCGCCGACGGGCCGCTCGCCGCACGGCTCTACGTCCCTGCGGAGGCCGCAGGACCCGGCCTGCACCCGCTGCTGATCTTCTTCCATGGCGGGGGCTGGGTCGTCGGCTCGATCGACACCCACGACGCGCTCTGCCGACATCTGGCACAGGCGTCCGGGGCGCGCGTGCTGTCGGTCGCCTACCGGCTCGCGCCGGAGCACCCGTACCCGGCGGCGGCCGACGACGCCACCGCGGCCTTCCTCGACGTCGCGACGTCTGGGGAGCGCTTCGGCGCCGACCCGGCACGGATCGCGGTCGGCGGCGACAGCGCCGGCGCCAACCTCGCTGCGGTCTGCACGAACGATGCGGTGCGCGCAGGCGGTCCGCGGCCGGCGTTCCAGCTGCTGATCTACCCGGCGGTGGACAACGTCACCCAGGACCGTCCTTCCCAGCAGCTCTTCCGGAGCGGATTCTTCCTCACCGTCGCGGCGATGGCGTGGTACCGCAGCACCTACCTGGGTGCGGACGAGCCGCGCGTGGCACCCGACCCGCGCTCCTCCCCACTGTTCTCCCCCGACCTCTCGGCCGCCGCACCCGCGCACATCGTGACGGCGGGCTTCGACCCGCTGCGCGATGAAGGCGAGGCCTACGCCCAGCGGCTGCGCGAGGAGGGCATTCCGGTCACCCTGCGCCGCCATGCGGGCTTCATCCACGGGTTCGCCAACATGGTCGGCGTCGGCCGGTCCGGGCGCGATGCCGTGATCGAGATGGGCGGCGTGCTGCGCCGCGCCCTCGGCGCCTGAGGGCGTCCTCAGCCGGCGAGATCCGACCGCGGAGTCCCCGCGAGCTCGGCCTCCCACAGATCCCGGCGCTGCGCCCACTCGGCCGGGAGCGCACCGGTCAGTGCCTGGGCGGAGTCGAGCGCACGCAGCGCCGCCGTCCAGTCGCCGAAGCGCGCCTCGTTCTCAGCCATCAGCAGCGCCAGCTCAAGCGCGGCCTGCCACTCCGCGTCGGCTGCCGCGTCGTCGCCCCGAACAAAGCGATCCTCAAGCTCCCCGTCGCCCGTGCCCCTCGGCCGCCCGAGCCAGAAGCCGAGGTGACTTCCTGCGACCTTGCTCGGAGGCCACCAGAGCGCGCTACGGGTCGAGATTCCCTCGCCGGAGAAGCGCGCATCGGGAGCTGGCGCATCGATCGCGACACTCGCCGGCTCGCGCCCAGCGCCGGGCTCCGCGCGGAAGTACCTCGGGGACGAGCCAGTGAGCAGCAGGCCGCGCAGCACGGGGCGGAACGGCGGCGGATCGGTGAGCAGCCCGAGGCTTGCAGCGATCGCCGCCGCGGCGGCATCTGCCTGCTGGGCGGCGATGCCACCCTGCTTGACGGGAAAGCTCGTGCAGTCGCCCGCCGCGAAGACGTCGGCAAGCCCCGCAACGCGGCCATGCTCATCCACCGGGATGAAGCCGAGCCCATCGGCGGGCAGGCCCGGGAGCTTCGGCCCCACGAGCGTGGGCAGCGACACCGCCCGATCCGCGTGGACCGCGCCACCGCCCTCAAGGCTGAGGCGCCCGCCCTCCAGTGCCCGGGCGCGGCTCAGCGTCCGCAGCGAAATCTGCGCCTGCTCCAGTAGTCGCTCGACCTCATCAGCGGCACGGCGGCCGAAGATCTCCAGAGGGTGTTTCTCGGGCGTGACGACGCTGAGCTCAACCGGTGGCGCCCCATGCTCTGCGAGATGCATGCTCGTGAGCAGCGCGAGTTCGTAGAGCGGCAGTGCCCACGATGCCCCGGGCGGCACCACAAAGGCCAGCGCGCCGTGTTCCCCGGCGACGGCCTGCGCCAAGACCTCCAGGAACGCCGGGTCACCGTCGCTCGCCCTGAAGACCGTCGCGCCAGGAAACGGATCGGCCTGCAGCGCGCCGAGCGCGACCAGCAGCCGGTCGTAGTGCAGCTCGCGTCCATCGGCCGTCATTGCGAGATGCCGTTCCGGCTCAACCGCGGCGAGCACGCCCACCTCCAGGTGCGCGCCATGGTCCTCGACGATCTCGCGCAGCGGAACGCGCCGCGCATGGCCGCGCGAGAATGGCTCGACGACCGCGCTGGCACGCAGCACGAAGTCGCTCTCTGCGGCCAGCAGCGTGATCACCGCGGCCTGGCCGGCCTGAGCACGGAGCGCAAGCAGCCCCTCGAGAGCGGCGACGCCTCCGCCGGCGATCAGCACATCGGAGCCCGGATGAGAAGCCATCACAGACCCCGTATGCCCAACTGCGCGGACGTTCATCCGCAGTGGGCGATACTGGGCTCGAACCAGTGACCTCCGCCTTGTCGAGGCGGCGCTCTCCCAGCTGAGCTAATCGCCCTGGGACGCGGGAACAGTAGCAGCGCAGCAGCGCCTCTGGGGCGCCCCCGCTACGCTCCCTGCGCATCCTGGCGACGTGGCGGAGTGGCTACGCAGCGGCCTGCAAAGCCGTGTACATGAGTTCGATTCTCATCGTCGCCTTCAGGCCGTGGCCGGCAGCCGGGAGCGTAGGCGCGCTGACGGGCCCGGGATCGCTGGCGAGACACAGATGGAGACCGCGCAGCACGGGGCGACGATCGGTCTCAGCTGTCCAGGACTGGCGCGGGCGCAGCGCGGTGCGCGCGGTGAGCGCTCAGCAGCCGGCGGAGGGTGTGAAGGCATGCAGCCTGATCCCGACACCCGGCACAAGCTCGTAGAGCCTCGTCCCATCGACGGCGATGTCTGTCGCCGCGTAGGTCCCGGACGCCTCGGGCGTCTGCATGACCTCATGGCTGCGACACCCGCCGATCAGCCGGAAGATGATCGCCTCGAGCGGGTCGCCGGCGTGCTCTGCATCGGTCAAGGCCCACAGCACCCCGCCGGAACCCAGCGCAAGGCCCGGGACGTGCGCGTCGCTCTCACCCTCGGACGCGCCGGCCAGGAATGCGCGCATCCCACCGCCCCAAATCCCAGAGATCGCGGCATAGGAGTAGATATCCGAGTAGATCGCAGCGACAGTGGTCGCCCGCAGATCGACCGACGTCACCGAGGAGATCCCGTACCTGGCCACCTCGCTCGGACGCGCAATCCGTCGAGGCGCTGTTCCGACAGCCTTGACGTACAGCCCCGAACGACGCTGATCCTCCCGACCGGCCTGGGCGCAGAACAGTCCGTACGCGACGCGATAACGCCAGATCGCCGGTGCCGTGGTCAGCGTGCAGCCCGCAGGCGCGAGCCCCCGAAAGCTCGAGCGGTGGCCATGCAGGTCGTCCCGTCGTGCGGCGCAGGCGCTGAGCGTGCGACAGCGCTGATAACTCAGCACCAGCCCACCGTGGTCATCGCGACCGAGATCGAGCGACCGGTAGCCAACCGCGAGCGGCGCACCCGGAACGCGCCTGGTCCCCGAGGCCGTATGAATCATCAGACGCTGCGGTCCGGTCCGCGGGCCGCTTGCCCACGCAATCGACCCGTCGAGCGCGGCGATCTCCGTCGCGGCCGGATCGGCGAAGGCCAGCGGCTCGGCCGCGGCCGCCAGCCGAGGAAGCGTGACGGCGGCGATCAGCGTGATCACGAAGACGATGACAAGCCTGGTGGCCATGCCGCTCAAACCCGCCATGTCCGCGAAGGTTGCGCCCCGATCGGCGGACGGCTCAGGCACCGAGGAACTCACGCGCACGCTTCACGACGAAATCGGGGAGCTCCTCGGCGAGGAAATGCCCCGATCCCTCGACCAACTCGACTGCCAGCGGATCACCCGGACGCTGGGCGCCCTCGATCAGGACCCGTGCGATCGCACGATCACCGGTCCCGAAGAGGATCTGCGTCGGCACCGCAAGCGGAACACCCGCGTAGCGCCCGCCGAGCAGCTGCGGCAGCTCGTGCAGCAGGAAGTCTCGGTAGTAGCGAGCCGATGCGGCGGCGCGAGCGGGCTCTGCGAGTGCCGCAGCGAACTCGGCGACGTCGGCGTCGGGAAACACCCCCGGCTGGACGTTGTCGGCGCGCAACAGCTTCGCAAGGAGCTTCGGACGGCCAACGATTCGCGTGCCGACGCCGGGCGTCGCCATCACCACCTGATACCAGAGCCGCCACGAGGCCAGCAACACCCGTGCGCGCCCCTGACGCGCCGGCCACGGCGGCGGGATGTTGAGGGCGAGGAAGCGGCGCAGCCGCGCCGGTTCGCGCAGCGCGATCAGGAAGCCGACCCAGCCGCCCCAATCGTGTCCGATCAGATCGGTTTGTTCGATCCCGAGCGCGTCGAGCAGCGCGAGGATGTCATCGGCGAGCAGCTCCTTGCGATACCCGTTGGGCGGCGCGTCGCTCCAGCCCAGGCCGCGCAGATCCGGGACGATGCAGCGTCGGGTGGCCGCCAGCTGCGGGAGCACCCGTCGCCACATGAACCAGTGCTGCGGCCAGCCGTGCAGGAGCAGCAGCGGCTCAGCGTGCGCCGGGCCGCAGAGCGCGACGTGCAGG
>WLNG01000096.1 GCA_009699915.1 Actinomycetota bacterium | reverse complement strand
GGCGAGCAGCTCGAGCGCGCGCGCCGTGAGCAGGCCCGGATCGCCTGGTCCCGCGCCGACGAGGAAGACCGTTCCTGGCGCTGCGCTCATCGTCCCAGCACCTCTGCCGCGCCTGCCGCGAGCAGTCGTTCGGCGGCGCGCGTCCCAAGCCGGGCGGGGTCCTCGCCCGGCTCCCCGGTCAGCGTGTCACGCACCCACGCGGCCGCGTCGACGCTGCCGACGAAGGTCGTCAGCGTCATTGCGCCCCGCTCGCCGATGGTCGCGTATGCCCCCATCGGCGTGGAGCAATCGGCCTCGAGCCGCAGGACGACGGCGCGTTCTGCGCGCAGGCATGCGTGGGCATCGGCATCGTCGAGCCCGGCGACAGCCTGCGCCTCGCCGGTGCGCACGGCCACGGCGAGCGCACCCTGGCCGGCGCACGGCACGAGCTGCGTGAGGACTCCCGTGACCTCATGGTCGAGGCCCAGCCGCTGCAGCCCGGCGTGCCCGAGCACGATCGCGTCGTACTCGCCTGCGTGGAGCCGGCGTAGGCGCGTGTCGACATTCCCATGCAGGTCGGTCACAGCGAGATCGTCACGCAGCGCCCGCAGCTGTGCCGCGCGGCGTAGCGAGGCGGTGCCGATCCGCGCGCCCGGGGAGAGCGCATCCAGCGATGGGGCTCCGCAGAGGACGTCGGCCGCTGCTGCCCGCGCCGGGACGGCGCCGATCGTGAGGCCCTCCGGGAGGACGGCGGGCACGTCCTTGGCGCTGTGGACCGCGGCGTCGATGCGCCCGTCCAGCAGGGCCGCGTCGAGCTCACGCACCCAGCGCTCCTTGTCGCCGACTCCCGCGCTGCGATCGCCGGCGGTCGTGATCGTCACGAGCTCCGCCTGCGGACCGAGCGCCGCGGCGACCTGGCCCGCCTGCGCGAGTGCCAGGGCGCTGCCGCGCGTGCCGATCCGCATCAGGGGCGCGTGCCGCGCCGCAGCTCGCGGACCTCGGCCGGGGCGCTGCGCGGCTCCTCGTCGGTCTCGGCCGGGGAGCTGTCATCGAGGCCGAAGAGCTCGCGCAGAACCTCAAGCCGTCCATGGCCGCCGCTGTGCTCCAGTGCCTTCATGCGAATCGTCGGCTCGTGCAGCAGTCGCTGCATCACCGCGCGTGCGATCGCATCGACGCGCGCGAGATCCTCAGCCGAGGCGCTCTCCCAGCGGCCCTCGTTCTCGGCGAGCACCTGCTCGACGATCTTCGACCCGTGGGCGCGCAGCGCGCCGATCGTCGGAGTCGCGCTCTGCTGGGCCATCCAGCCGGAGAACCGCTCAATCTCGTCCTCGACGATCTCCTCGCCGCGGTCACGCTCGCCTTCGCGCACCTCGATGTTGCGTGCGACGGCCGCCTGGAGGTTGTCCATGTCGAAGAGCGTCACGCCGTCAAGTTCGCCGCAGGCGGACTCGATGTCGCGGGGAACGGCGATGTCGATGAGGACGAGTGGGTGTCCCTCACGGGCGGCCATCACCGTGCTCAGTTCGTCGACGCCGATGATCGGGTGCGGCGATGCGGTAGATGCGACGACGATGTCCGCGGCGCGCAGACGCTCCGGGAGCTCGTCGAGTGAGCCGACCTCTCCGTCGAAGCGGGCCGCCAGCGCCCGCGCCCGGTCGGCGCGGCGGTTGGCGACGAACATCGTGGTGACGCCCTGCTCGTGCATCGCGCGGGCCGTGAGCTCTGCGGTCTCTCCGGCGCCGACGATCAGCACCGATCGGTCCGCGAGGTCGCCGACGGCGCGGCCCGCGAGATCGACCGCGACCGAAGAGACGCTGACGCGCGCGGTGGCGACGGCGGTCTCGGTGCGCACGCGCTTGCCGGTCTGGAGCGCTGCGCGGAAGAGGCGGTTGGTGAACGGGCCGGTGGTGCCGGCGGCGAGCGCGCTCTCGTAGGAGCGCCGGACCTGCCCCTGGATCTCGCCCTCGCCGACGATCATCGAGTCAAGGCCTGAACAGACGCGGAAGAGGTGCCGGGCGGCGTCGCAGTTGCGCGGAGAGTAGACGACGTCGACGAGCTCGGTCGGTCGGATGTGTCCGCGTTGGGCGAGCCGGCCGAGCAGCTCCGATTCCGCCTTCACTGGGTCGCTGACGACGAGGTAGATCTCGGTGCGGTTACAGGTGGAGAGGGCCACCGCCTCGCGGATGCCGTCGACTGCGGCAAGCTCGCGCGCGAAGCGCTCGGCCTCGCGCTCGGTCAGCGCGAGGCGCTCACGCATCGCGACCGGCGCGGTCTTGTGCGAGATGCCGATCGCGAGCAGCTCGCTCATGCGCCGGGGTCCGTTTCGCCCGCGCTCTCACGTTCGGCGAGCAACCGGTTGATCTCGCTCAGCTCGCGCTCGGCACGGGAGGCCCGCACCGCCATGATCACGATGTAGAGGAAGAGCAGCCCCAGGAAGACGAGGTAGGCGGCGGCGACGTAGCCGCCGTTGTCGGGGAGCTTGTCGGTCATGACGGGTTCACCGAGGGGGCGGCGCTGCGGCCGCGCGGCGCCTCCTGGTCGATGGTTCCGAGCCGCCGCCTGAGCGCCCGCAGCTGGGCGCGCCCGTGCTTGGCGGTCATCTCGTACTTGTAGAGCGTGATGAAGAGCAGCAGCATCCCGACGATCGCCATGTAGAACGTGAGCTTCATCTCGCCTGGAAGGTTGCCGCCGGACTTGGAGAGAACCCGCGGATGGATCAGCGGGTCGGCCAGACGCACCGCGATGAAGTTCAGCGGGATGAACGCACCGGCGACGACCGCGAAGACGGCGGCGTAGCGCGCCTGGCGCTCCGGGTCCTCGATCGAGAACCGCAGCGGCTGATACGTGCAATAGAGCAGGAAGACGATCAGGAATGAGACGAGCGTCGGCTCGTCCCAGACCCACCACTGTCCCCAGGCGGCCTTCGCCCAGATCGAGCCGGTGATCAGCGCGGCGAGGCAGAAGATCAGCGCCTGGTGGATCGCGGTGTAGGAGCGCAGGTCGTGGCGGCTGTCCCCGGAACGGAGGTACTGCACGCCGCAGATCCCGCCGTAGACGAAGCCGATCAGCGTCACGATCGCCAGCGGCACGTGGACGTAGAAGATCTTCTGCGAGAAGCCCTGGTCGGCCTCGATCGGCGCGTAGAAGGCCGCCAGCGCGAAGGCAGCGGTGAGCACGATCGCTGTAGCGATCGCCCAAGCGCTCAGGCGCGTTCCGTAAAGCCTCGTGCTCGTCGGCATCGTCAGTCCTCGACGAGAAAGTCGAAGAGCGCCCATGCAAGGAGGGCGAACACCAGATCGTACAGCGCGAGGACCAACAGCCACCGGCCGCCCGGTGAGCCGGCGCCGGTGGCGGCGAAGACGTCGGCCGTCGCTCGCGATGCGCCGATGACCACGGGGATCAGCAGCGGGAGGGCGAGGATTGAGGTGATCAGGTCACGGCTGCGCGTGCGGACGGCGATTGCGGCGACGAGCGTGCCGACGACTGCGATGCCGAGATCCGCCAGCACGAGCACGAGCAGGACGCCCGCCCAGCCGCCGGCTCCGGGCGATGGCCCCAACAGCAGGATGCCGAAGAGCGGCACCGCAACGGCCTCCAGCACCAGCAGGAAGACGAAGAGCGTCAGCGCCTTCGCTGCCAGCAGCGCCGTCCGGTCCACCGGCGCCAGCAGGAAGCCGTCGAGCCCACCCTCATCACGATCGGCGATGAAAAGACGCCCGATCCCGAGCATCGCCGCCAGCAGGACGGTCACCCAGAGCACGCCGGAGGCGAGGTTCCCGGCGATGCTGTCCCGCTGCAGCGCGAAGTGGAAGATCACGTAGGTCGTCGCGCTGAAGAGCGCCATCGCGACAATCGTCTGCGGCGCACGGCGCTCCAGCAGAAGCTCCTTGGCGAGGATCGCCCGCGTCGCGCCCAGCAAGCCGGCTCCGCTCATCGGTACAGCTCCCCGATGTCGGCGGCGCTGACAGCGCTGGCGGGTCGCAGGAGGGCCGGCCGGCCTGCGCGCAGGCCGAGTGCGAGGTCGCCCTCGGCGAGCCCGCCGGCGGGATCGTGGCTCGTGATCACCCGCGTGCGCCCGCTCGTGCGGCCGAGCAGCGGCTCGAGCAGCTCCGCGGCGACCGGATCGAGGTTCGCACGCGGCTCGTCGAGTAGCAGCACCTGCGGGTCGTGGAGTACCGCGCGGCAGGCGGCCAGCCGCTGCACCATCCCGCGCGAGAAGGTGTGGACCCGGTCGTCTGCGCGTCCCTCCAGCCCGACCGCCTCGAGCAACTGCGCGATCCGGTTGCGTGCCGCATCGCCGCGCAGCCCGTAGAGCCGTGCCTGGTAGGCGAGGTTCTCCTGCGCCGTCAGATCGCCGTAGAGCAGCGCGTCATGGCCGAGAAAGCCGATCGCTCCGCGCACGCGCCAGCCGTCGGTCCGCACGTCGTGGCCGAAGATCCGCGCGTGGCCCGCACTCGGGCGCAGCAGGGTGGCGAGGATCCGCAGGAGCGTCGACTTCCCGGCGCCGTTGGGGCCGAAGACGACGAGCGTCGCGCCTTCGTCGAGCGTCAGCGTCACGTCCTCGAGGGCGCGGCGGTCGCCGTAGCTGCGGGCGATCCCGTCGAGTTCGATGGCGCTCACGGTGAGCGGCCGCGTCAGGCCGGCGTGTGCGAGATCTGGGCGGCCGCGATCAGCGCGCGCACGCCCTCGGAGTCGCCAGCTCGTAGGAGGGCGATCGGATCCTGGTCGCCGTTGACGATCTCCTCGAAGAACGCCTTGCGGTCCTGGTAGGTCGGCAGCGTGCCCTTTGCCCATCCGCGTGCGTCATTGAGCATGATGGCCAGCTGCGCGTACTCCTCGCCGAAGAGCTCGCTGATCTCGCGCTTCATCCGCTTGGCCAGCGCGGGGGAGGCACCGGCTGTCGAGATCGCGATTGCCAGTGGGCCGGTCCGCACGATCGCCGGCAGGATGAAGTTGCACAGCGGCGGCACGTCCACGACATTCACGAGCATCGCCCGGTGCTCGGCGTCGTCGTAGATGCCGATGTTGATCGCGGTGTCGTCGGTGCACGCGATGACCATGAAGGTCGCGTCGAGGTCCTCCGGGCCGGCGTACTCGCGCTGCTCCCAGGCGATCGATCCCTCGGCGGCGAGCCGCTCGACCTCGGGATGCACCTCGGGCGCGATGCAGACGACGTCACCGCCGCAGGCCAGCAGGCCCTCGATCTTCTCCAGCCCGATGTCCCCGCCGCCGACGACCAGGCAGCGGCGTCCCTTCAGCTTCAGGCAGGCGATGTAGAACGGCGTCGCGAGCATGTCCTGGACGCAGGTCTGATCGCAGATCCCGCGATTGAACTGGCAGACGCACTCTTTTCCGGCGTAGGCGGCGGCAGGCATGGTCCTCCGAGGGTAGACGGACGTAGCCTCTAGTACGAATGTCGCAGAAGCACGAGTTCACCCCGATCCCCTTCCGCCCCGCCGGCCCCGGCGAGGGCATCTTCCCCGACGATGCGCCGATCCGCCGGGTGAATCGCGAGCTCGTCGTCGCGTTCTCCGGTGCCCGCGCGCTGCTGCTCCAGGCGGCCCACCCGCTGATGTTCGAGGGGTTCATCGACCGCACGTCCGGAATGCGCGATCCGCATGGCCGGCTCGCGCGCACCGCAACGGTGATGAACACGATCTACTTCGGCCTCCGCGAGGACGCCGAGCGTGAGACCGCGCGTGTGCGTGCGGTCCACGCCCGCATCCGGGGCACACTGCCCGAGCCGGCCGGCCGCTATCCGCGCGGGACGACGTTCGCCGCCGACGAGCCGCGCCACCTGCTCTGGACGCTGGCTCCGCTCTTCGAATCGGCCGAGGCCGCCTATCGCCTGTACGTCGGCGATCTCGACCGTGACGAGCGCGACGCGCTCTGGCGCGACTACCGCGTTGTCGGCGGCCTCT
>WLNG01000095.1 GCA_009699915.1 Actinomycetota bacterium | reverse complement strand
GTACATCTTCAAACAGTGGCTGCGCGTCTATATGCGCAGCAAGAAGATCAAGCACGACAAAGACATCTTCGAGCGTGTCGATGACAAGATCGCGCTGCTGGAACTGATCCACCTCTACTGAGCCGCGGTGAGTCTCAGCGCGGCCTTCTTTCCAAACCCTAAGCCGACGGGCGGACTCGAACCGGGGACCCCTTCATTAGAAGGAGCGAAGGCCCGCGCGGCACCGCGCGTGCCACCGGAGCCGCCCTCAGCGTGCCCGCACCGTCATCCGCAGCGAGCCGATGCTCAGGCTGTAGCTGCCACTGGCAAGGCGACGGCTGGTCGTCAGGGTCAGGCGTCCGGAGCGGCTCACGCGCCCGCGTGCGAGCGTGCGACCGTTGCGGCTCAGGCGCGCGCTCGCCATTTGGGCGGGCGGGAGGAGTCAGGTCAGTGCGGCTGCGAGCCTTCGGGCCGCCGTTTTGCCGGCCAGCCAGGCGCCGTCCATCGTCGCGGGCCGTTCGATGCTGGTGTGCTCGCCGGCGAGTATTAGTCGTCCGTTGAGCTTGCCGAGCGCGACGCGGTCGGAGTAGCCCGATTGCGGGGTCAGGTACGAGTAAGAGCCCCGCGTGAAAGGTTCGCGGCGCCAGTTCGTCTGCAAAGTTGCGCTCGGCGCTGCGCCCGAGCCAAAGCCGGACTTCAGGCGCGCAGCCACCGCCGCTGTCATTGCCGCTGGCCCGGCCTTCTCCAGCCTTGCTGCGTAAGGGCCGCCGGTTAGTCCAACTGCGAGCGGCGTGCCTGTCAGCCGCGAGAGCGGAAAGACGCTGACCGTGTTGGCCAAGGGCTCACCGATTGTTCCAAGCTGGTTAGCGTCGGCAGGCCACCAAGCGGAGTCGTAGGAGAGGAAAACCTTGTCGAGTAGGCCGAAGCCAACGCGCGCGACTGCGCGCCGCGTGGCCGACGGCAGCGGTGGGTCAAAGCGGATCGTGCTGGCCTTCAAAACCCCGAGCGGCACAGCGACGACGCAGCCATCGGCCGTAATCGTCTTTCCTGCCCGGGTTCGCACTTCTACCTTTGAGCGACTGGTCTTGATCGAGGTGACCTCGACACCCATGTCGACCTTCGTCCCTTCGGCAATCTTGTTGACCAGCTGCGAAGCGCCTTCTTTGATCAGCAGGTCGGGGCCGCCGTCATACTCCGCGCCCTCGTTCAAGCCCCCAAGCGAGAGCTGCGGCGGCGAAGCCCCAAGGTCGAGTGGAAACTCGACTCCTAGGAGCCAGTTGAGCGCTTCGGCGCTGGTACCGGTTAGGCCCTGCTTGCGGATCTCGCGTGCCAGCGCCGGGGCAAGGTTCGATCGCGGTCGGTTGTCGGCCTGGCGGTAGAGCGAGTCGATAATGCGGTCGCGCGCCACCATCGTCTTCTCCATGATCGCTTCGCTGACCGGCTTCTGGCCAGCGCTGCGCAGTTCGACGCGGTCGTAGTCGGTAGGCACGGTTGTCAGGCCAGCCGCCTTTGCGACGGCTGTGAGCGGGTTGCCTCGGCTGTCATGAATCCAGGCCGCACCTAGGTCAACCGACGTGCCAAAGCGCTCGACAGTGTTGACGCGGCCGCCAATTCGCTTGCGAGCCTCGACGACGGTTACGTCGAATCCCTGCGCACGAAGGGTCGCAGCAGCGCCAAGGCCTGCAAGGCCAGCACCTATGACGATTACGCGCTTACGGCGCGCAGCAGGGGCACTACCGGCGCACCCGGCAACCAGCGCGCCGGTCCCAGCTGCTGCCAGCGCGAGCGCTTCACGCCTTGAAAGGAGTTTGTTGGGAATGTCCACCGTTCGGGAAGGTAGCTCGCCTAAAAGCGCCGGCGCGCTGATTGGGCAGCATCAGCGACAGCAGCCCGGCGGCGATCACGAAGATCACAGAGGCCCAAAGGCACGCTGTCAGGCCCTGCCACGGAGACGAAGAGCGGCCTCTCGTTTCCGTCGACTTCAAAGGCGATCCGCGCTTTGATGCGTATGTTGAGCCGTACACGGGCTTTCGTTCCTTCTGGAAGCAGGCGCCAAAGAAAGATCGCCTTGTGCTGTTCTTCACGGACGGTCGCCGTCAAGGTCTTCTCCGAAGCGGCTCTTGGACTCGCCGCGACGGCAAGAAGGTGCAGCTCAAGGGTCGCGTCCAGAAGTCGAGCACGCCAAACGATGTTTATGGGTACCCCGAGAGGAAAAGGGTGAGGGTGTTGACCCCCGCGTTGACCCCGATGCGGAAAACGCCTCGCAAACCCCAAGCCGACGCCCGGATTCGAACCGGGGACCCCTTCATTACGAGTGAAGTGCTCTACCAGCTGAGCTACGTCGGCAAAGGGTCGCTGCCAGCGTCGGGGTAGAGGCCCCGTCGGCCGACAGCGATCCCGGAGGATAGGGCTTTCGCGGCGCCTGTGCTCGCTGTGGCACGCTGCCCGCATGGAGCTCTGGCACAACCCGCGCTGCTCGAAGAGCCGCCAGGCGCTCGCGCTGCTCGAGGAGCGCGGCGTCGCCTTCCACGAGCGCCGCTATCTCGACGATCCGCCGGCCGCCGCTGAGCTTGAGGCCGTCCTTGCCGCACTCAAGATGGAGCCGTGGGAGGTCGCGCGCCTCGGGGAGCCGGTCGCGCGCGAGCTCTCCCTCAAGGACCTCCCGCACGACCGCGCCCGCTGGCTCACCCTCCTCGCGCAGCACGCGATCCTCATCGAGCGCCCGATTCTCATCACGGGCGACGGGCGCGCTGTCGTCGGGCGCCCGCCGGAACTCGTGCTCAGTCTGCTCCCGGGCGTGTGAAACGCCCGCGGTGGGTACAGCCGTCCCGTCGGCCAGAAGAGAGGACCTATGAGCACGACCGAGACCGCCTTCGCCATCGTCGCCGTCTATGACGACGAGGAGCTCGCCCATACCGACGCCGCCACGGTCGAAGACCTTGCCGATGCGCATGAGGTCCACCTGCACGACCTCGCGGTCGTACGCCATGACGACGGCCATGTGCGGATCGTCGAGCGTGAGCGGCGCACCGCGCGCCATGGCGCCGAGGCCGGCGCGATCGCCGGGGCGCTGCTGGGAATCCTCTTCCCGCCCGCGCTCGCGGGGCTGCTCATCGGGAGCGCGGTCGGCGCCGTCTACGGCGGCACGGTCGGCCACCTCTGGCGTGGCCTGTCGCGCTCGGACGTCGCCGTGATGGGCGAGGCGGTCGAGGCGGGCAGCTGCGCGCTGATCGCCGTCGGTACCGCCGAGGCGATGGATCTCGTCGAGGGCGCGCTGCAACACTCGCGCAGCATCGTGCGGCGCGAGATCGATGCCGCGCTCAGCGATCTGGTGCGTCCACCGCGTCCGTAGCGGCGGGCGCCCACGCGCCCGCGCTGCCCGGCGGCGCACTGGCGGAACCGGCCATCCCTGTGGGCGCGGTTCCTGAGAGGCTTCGCAGCGTGCTGATCCGCGTCCCCCCGAAGGCCTTCGACCCGACCCCGCCCGTCGAGCATGACGTCGACGACCGGCGGCTCATGGCCTACGCCGGCGGCCTCGGCGACACGAGCCCCGCGCTCTTCGACCTCGACCATCCGGGCGGCATCGTCGCCCACCCCGTCTTCCCCGTCTGTCTGGAGTGGCCGATCATGGTCCACGGGGCGATGGGGGTCGAGTTCCTGAACGGGGACCCGCTGGAGGGGATGCACTCGGGCCACGAGATCACCTGGCATCGCCCGATCCGCGGCGGCGAGCGACTGCGCACCGACGGCCGGTTGCTCTCGCTGACCCGCAAGCGGACCGGCGTCCTGGTGCTCGTCGAGCTGCGCACCGTCGACGCCGCGGGAGCGCCAGTCGTCACGACGCGCGAGAGCGTCTTCTACGTCGGCGCGGAGCTCGAGGGCGGGGACGTCGCGGCCGAGCACGAGCCGTCCCCGCTGCTGCCCGAGGTGGACCTCGCCGAGGTCGGCGGCTTCACCGTGACGCTCGTCGACTCCGTCGTCTACTCGGAGACCGCGCAGATCTACAACGCGATCCACACCGACATCCGCGTCGCCCGCGCGGCCGGCCTTCCCGACGGCCCGCTGATCGCCGGCAGTGCGACGTTCGCGCACTGCGTCTCGCTGCTGAGCCGCGAACTCCTCGGCGGGGACCCGACCCCGATCGTGCGGCTCGGCTGCCGGTTCGCGGGTCCGGTGCCGATGCCCTCCGACCTGCGCGTGTTCGCAGGCCGCGCGGGGGACGTCATCCGTTTCGAGGCGCAGACCGGGCCTGGGGTTCACGCCATCACGGACGGGTTCCTCACGCTGGGCTGACGCCTACGTCAGGCGCTCGAGCAGCCAGCGCGCCGCGATCTCGGCGACCTCGTCAAGCGTGCCCGGCTCCTCGAAGAGGTGGGTCGCCCCGGGCACGACCGTCAGGTGGTACTCGCAGCTCAGGTGCTCCGCCGCGCTGCGGTTGAGCTCCAGCACGATCGAGTCCTCGCCGCCGACGATCAGCAGCACCGGCGCGCGCACCTCTTTCAGGCGGTCCTGTGCAAGGTCGGGGCGCCCACCGCGCGAGACGACCGCCTTCACCGTCGGCCCGGCCTGGGCCGCCGCGATCAGCGCCGCGCCCGCCCCGGTGCTCGCGCCGAAGTAGGCGATCGGCAGCCCCGCCGTCTCCTCTTGCTCCAGCGCCCAGCGCGTCGCCGCCAGCAGCCGCCCGGCCAGTAGGCGCACATCGAAGACGTTGCTGCGGTTGAGCTCCTCCTCGGGGGTGAGGAGGTCGAGCAGCAGCGTCGCGAGCCCCTGCTCGTTGAGCTGCGCTGCGACGTGGCGGTTGCGCGCGCTGTTGCGCCCGCTGCCCGTCCCGTGGGCGAAGATCACGAGGCCCAGCGCATGCGGCGGGACGCTCAGGTCGGCCTCGAGCCCCGGCCCCGGCCCGAGCGGGATCCGCACCGCCGACCGCGCCCAGTCGGTGGCGTCGAGAGCCTCCGGCGACGGCTGCTGGTGGAGATTCGCGAGCAGTGCCGTGACAGTGTCGTCGCTGACCTGACCGAACTCCTCGTACCAGGCGCCGACGCCGTCGAGGAAGTACGGCTCGGCGAGGCAGACGACCTCGTCCGCGGCGCCGCGCAGGCGCTCGGCGCTCTCCAGCGCGCCCACCGGGACGGCGACGATGATGCGCTGGGCGCCGCGGTCGCGCAGCGCCTGCACGGCCGCGCCCGCGGTGGACCCGGTCGCCAGGCCGTCGTCGACGACGAGCACGGTGCGTCCGGCGACCGGCACGCCCGGCTCGCCCGAGCGATAGCGCTCGAGCCGCGCCTGAAGCTCGGCCTCGGCGCGGATGATCGCGTGCTCGAGCTCCGGCTCGCTGACGAGGAGGCTCGCGATCGTGCGGGTGTCGAAGACGCGCACGTTTCCCTCGGCGATCGCCCCCATCGCGAGCTCCGGGTTGCCGGGGGCGCCGATCTTGCGCACCACGAGCACGTCGAGCGGCGCGCCGAGCGCCTTGGCGACCTCGTACGCCACCGGGACGCCGCCGCGCGGCAGGGCGAGGACGACGGGCCGCTCGCCCGCCAGCCCCGCGAGCAGGCCTGCGAGCCGCTGCCCGGCCTGGCGGCGGTCGCGAAAGGCCGGGGGGCCTGGGTCATCTCGGAAGATGCTTGTGGTGCGGCCGGGCATCCACCGGGACTACCCCAGGCGGTGCCGATGGAAGCCTGACCGGGACGCGGGATATGGTGCGCCGCATGAGAACGCCCGTGGTGCTGCTCACCCTGCTCGTGACACTCGCCCTGCCGCTGGCGGCGTGTGGTGGCGGCGGCAGCTCAAAAGAGGCCACGCCGAAGGATCAGGTCGTCGCCGACTGGCGCAAGGCTGCGGACGCGGTGGTTGCCGGTGACGCGGAGGCGCTCTGCGTGCGCGTCGCCGACGATGCGAAGGCCGTGATCAAGAAGGAGACCGGCCTGGAGTGCGCCGATGC
>WLNG01000094.1 GCA_009699915.1 Actinomycetota bacterium | reverse complement strand
CCAAGCCTTCTCGAAGCGGGCGCGCTTCTTGGAGACGATCAGGCGGCCATCCGGATCCTCCTTGATGAGGACGAGGACATCGACCTCCTCGCCAAGCTCGACCTCGTCGTTGGGATCGACGTTCTTGCGGATCGAAAGCTCGTGGGAGGGAATCACCCCCTCGCTCTTGTAGCCGATGTCGACGAGGACCTCGTCCTTGTCGATGCGCACGACGGAGCCGGTGACGACCTCGCCCTCGCTGAACGGAGAGAAGGTTGCGTCGTAGTTGGGGACGATCTGCCCGTCGACCTCCAGAAGGAGGCCGTCGCTGCCTGGGACGACGGTCGCGTCAGCGGGAGCAGGGTCGGTAGAGATGGTGGTCATGGGTTCGGCAAGGGTAGCGGGTAGCGAGGGTCCGGGCACGAGGGCCCGGCGCCTAGAATGCCCGGCCGATGCCGGTCAGGGCAACCAAACGTGGTGCCGAGCGCACCCCGCTGTCGGGCGATGCCGACGTGATCATCTGTGGCGCCTCGTTCGCGGGGCTGGCGATCGCGCGCGAGCTCGCCGGCTCCGGCGCGGACGTTCTCGTGCTCGACCGCTACGAGATCGGGGAGAAGCAGACCTCCGCCTGCGCGATCCCGACCCCCTGGCTCGATCGGCTGGATCTGGGTGCATCGATCAGGCAGAGCTTCAACGATCTGGTCTACCACACGCCCCGCGCGACCCTGCGCTGGGAGCTCCCTTGGACCTTCTCAACCTTCGACTACGAGGGGCTCTGCTCGCTGCTCTGGGATCAGGCCGCAGATGCGCGCTTTGAGACCGCAACGGTCAGCGGGCGCTCCGGCTCGCATCAGGCCGGATTCACCGTTCACACCGACCGGGGCGACCTGACCGCACCGCTCGTTGTCGATGCACTCGGCTGGCGCCGTGTCCTCTCAACCTCGCCCGATGCAATCCAGCCGCCCAATGCCCGGCTCTCACGAGGGCTTGAGGTGCATCCGAAGGGCACGTCCGATGACCTCGAACTCTGGCTCGATCCCGCATACGTGCGCGCCGGATACTCGTGGAGCTTCCCCGCCCGCGACGAGTTGCGCATCGGCGTCGGCTCGTTCGACCCGCACGATCACGTGAAGCACCCGACCGTACGCCTCGCGGCCGATCTGGGATGCCCGCCGGACGGGTATCAGGGGAACTGGATTCCGCACGAACTGCGCGACGCGACCGAGGACGGCATCTTCTTCGCCGGCGACAGCGCAGGCCACTGCCTGCCGACCACGGCCGAGGGGATCCGGCCGGCGCTGTATTTCGGACTCGCCTGCGGTCGCGAACTGCGCCACGTCATCGAAGGCCGCCAGACGCACGCCCAGGCCCTGCGGCGCTATGCCGAGTTCCACGAGGGTCACCGGTATGCATGGCGCTGGTTGCTGCGCGTCCAGCACGCCATCGGTCACGTGAATCCTCGCCCGCGCGCGATGACCGCGACCCTGCGCGCCCTGAGCCACCCGCGCACCGTGGAGTGGGCCTTCTCACACTACGGCAGGATCTGCTCGCCGGCATACGCGCGCTGATCAGGGCTGCGCGTCAGCGCTCGCGCAAGATCAACCAAGCGCCGAGCGCAAGCAGCAGGATCCCGGCAACCTTCCCCAGCGTCAGCGCCGAGGAGCGCAGCCCGAAGAGCCCAAAGCGGTCGATCACTACCGAGGCGGTGAGCTGGCCGGCGATCGCGGTCGCGGCTATCCCTCCGGCGCCGAGCGTGCCGACAGTTGAGATCGTCGACGTCACGAGTGCGGCGCCGATCGCCCCGCCGACGAACGCCCACCATGGCGCCCCGCCGACCCCTGAGAAGTTCGTCAGGCGCCCCGCGACCACGCAGATAACGAAGAGGACCAGCGCGCCGACGGTGAAGCTCACGAGCGCCGCCGGCCAGGTGCCGATGCTGCGCGCCAGGCGCAGGTTGATCGGCGCCTGCGTGGCAAGCGCCGCGCCGGCGCCGGTCATGAGGAGCGTCGCGCTCAGTCGGTCCATTACTTCGCCTCCACCCAGGTCGCGCCGTAACCGCCCTCGACGCCGAGCGGGGGCTCACGATCGCCCCACGGGGCGATCATCTCGCGCCGCGCGAGTTCAAGCACCGCGTCGCCCTCCTCGGGCGGGCCCTCGAAGAGCAGCTCATCGTGGATCGAGAGCAGCAGCCGTGAGCGCAGGCCGCTCTCGCCCAGAGCCCGATGGGCGCCGATCATCGCGAGCTTCATCACGTCGGCAGCCGTGCCCTGAACCACGGTGTTCACTGCGAGACGCTCACCGAGCTGACGGGTCTGCCCGTTGCGTGCGCGCAGCTCGGGGATGTTGCGCCGGCGTCCGAAGAGCGTCGTCACGTACCCCTGCTGCGTCGCCTGCTCGATCGTCTCTGCCATGAAGTCGCGCACGCGGCTGAACCGCTCGAGGTAGGCCGCAATGAACTCCGACGCCTCAGGGATCGGGATGTTCAGGCGATCCGCGAGGCCGTAATCGGAGAGGCCATAGACGATGCCGTAGTTGATCATCTTCGCCTTCGAGCGCATCCCGGCGTCGATCTGCTCTTCGGCGACGCCGAATACTTCACGCGCCGTAGCCGTGTGGACATCCTCGCCACGGATGAAGATCTCCTTCAGGACCGGCTCGTCGGCGACGTGCGCGAGCACGCGCAGCTCGACCTGGGAGTAGTCGGCCGACACAAGGACCTGCCCGGGGGCGGCCTCGAAGCAGCCGCGGATCTCGCGCCCGAGCGCAGTCCGGACTGGGATGTTCTGAAGGTTGGGGTTGATCGAGCTCAGGCGACCGGTCGCGGTGAGCGCCTGAACGAATGTCGTGTGGATCCGGCTCTCCCCGTCCACCAGCTTCGGCAGCGCGGTGAGATAGGTCTTCATGAGCTGGTTCAGCTCACGCCAGCGCTCGATCAGCGGGATGACCTCATGCTCGTCGCGAATCGACTGGAGCACCCGGGCGTCGGTCGAATAGCCGGTCTTGCCGCGGCGCTTGCGCGAGAGACCAAGCTTGTCGAAGAGCACGGCGCCGAGCTGCTGCGGCGAGGCGATCACGAACTCCTCGCCGGTCAAGCGCCAGATATCGCGCTCGAGGCCCTCGATCTCAGCTGCGACCCGCTGCGCGATCTCAGCGAGGCGCGGCGTATTCAGGCGCACTCCGGCGCGCTCAACGTCGCGCAGGACATGGACCAGCGGGAGCTCGACCTCATCGAGCAGCCGCTCCTGACCACGCTCGGCGAGTTCCGGCCGCTGCAGCCGTGCAAGCTCCTGCACCAGAACCGCCTCCCGGGCGGCCGGATCGTCGAGCTCACAGTGCAGTCCACGCTCCTCGCAGAGCTCGGCGAGCGGGAAGGCGCGCCGAGCGGGATCGAGCAGATACGCAGCGAGCAGCGTGTCGTGCGCGAGCACCGCCGGAACCCCCCCAAGCGCCTTGGCGTCGTGCGCGATGACCGGGCGCGACCCGAGCGCCGCTGCGAGATCCTCACGCGCCGTCACCGGACCGGCCAGCGCCGCCTCTGCACAGGCCGCGCCGAAGCGCAGACCCTCCTCGGCCGCGAAGAGCTCGCCGTCCCCTGCCTGCGCCTCGTGGATCGCGACCGCCAGCGCGGTCTTCACATCGCCCAGCGCCGCCGCTTCTGTCGCAGTCCCCTGCGCGAGCTTCGCCGTCAACACGGTGGAACCGGTGGCCGCCGTCTCCTGCTCGCCCGGTTCTCCAAGCACCTCCTCCAGACGCCGGAGCGGGTCACGCAGCTCGAACTCTCGAAAGAGTTCGCGTAGACGCGCACGGTCAGGCGGCCGGTCGAGATCGGCAGCCGGGTCGAGGTCGATCGGCACGTCGCGCTGGATCCGCGCGAGCTCGCGGCTCATGCGCGCGTCGTCGGCGTGGACGGTGAGGTTCTCCTTGCGCTTTGCCCCAGAGATCTCATCGACTCCCGCGAGGACCGCTTCGAGTGACCCGAACTGCTGCAGGAGCGCGGCCGCGGTCTTGTCCCCGATGCCGGGAACCCCAGGAATGTTGTCGGACGAGTCGCCCTTGAGTCCGTAGAAGTCGGGGATCAGTTCCGGCGGGATGCCGTAGCGCTCAACCACCGCGGCATGGTCGTAGACGGTCGTGTCTGTGATGCCCCGTCCGGTCGCCATCACGCGGACCCGCGACTCTCGATCGATGAGCTGGAAGCTGTCGCGATCGCCGGTCAGGACGATCACCTCGATCCCGGCGATTCGCGCGCGCTCGGCGAGCGTGCCGATCACGTCGTCAGCCTCGAAGCCGTCCGCCTTCGCATTGCGCCAGCCGAACGCCTCGACAAGCGGCTCGAAATGCGGCCACTGCTCGCGCAGGAGGTCCGGCTTGCTGGGACGATGGCCCTTGTAGTCCGCGAAGATCTCCGTGCGGCCGGAGGTTCCGGCGTCCCAGCACACGATCGTCGGCCGCTGACCGTGTTCGGTGAGCAGCTTCACGAACATCGACGCGAGGCCGAAGATCGCGTTCGTCGGCTGCCCTCGCGAGGTTGCGATCGACTCCGGCAGGGCGAAGAAGGCGCGATAGGCGAGGCTGTTGCCGTCGATGAGGTACAGCTCCTGCGCCACGGCACGGAAGCTAGCGTCAGCAGCGGCGGGCTTCCTCCTAGACTGCGCTGTCCTGTGACGAAGAAGCCCTCAGCCCAGTTCAGCATCACGATCCGCGTCGAGCTCGACGACCGCCCCGGCATGCTCGGCAAGGTTGCGACCGCGATCGGCGACGCGGGAGGCCAGGTCGGCGCGATCGACCTCGTCGAGGCCTCCTCCGGCCGGGTCGTACGCGACATCACGATCGACACGGGCGGAGCCGAGCACTGGGACGACATTCTGACGGCGATCGGCGCGATCGATGGCGTGCAGGTCACCGATACGACCGACCGCACGTTCGACCTCCACCGTGGTGGGAAGATCGAGCAGCACAGCAAGCATCCGCTGCGCACCCGCGACGATCTCTCGATGGCCTACACCCCAGGCGTCGCACGCGTCTGCGAGGCGATCGCCGACGATCCGGAGCTGGCCTTCGAGTTCACGATCACGCGCACCACCGTGGCCGTCGTCAGCGACGGCACGGCAGTTCTCGGTCTCGGGGACATCGGGCCGCGCGCCGCGATGCCGGTGATGGAGGGCAAGGCGATGCTCTTCAAGGAGTTCGCCGGCGTCGATGCCTTCCCGATCTGCCTCGACACGAAGGATCCGGACGAGATCGTGGCAGTCGTGAAGGCGATCGCCCCGGGCTTCGGCGGCATCAACCTCGAGGACATCTCCGCCCCGCGCTGCTTCGAAATTGAAGACCGTCTGGTCAACGATCTCGACATTCCCGTCTTCCACGACGACCAGCACGGCACCGCCATCGTGACGCTCGCGGCGCTGATCAACGCCTGCCGCCTGACGGGACGCGAGCTCGCCGATCTGCGCGTCCTGGTCACAGGCCTGGGTGCCGCGGGGATCGCAGTCACGAAGATGCTCGTCGCCGCCGGCGTGCGCGAGATCGTCGGCTGCGACTCGCGCGGCATCGTCGGAACGACCCGCGAGGACTACCTCGACGGCTCGATGAACAACGTCAAGCGCTGGTTCGCCGAGGCGACCAACCCCGAGCAGCTGACCGGCGGCCCGGCCGAAGCGATCCACGGGATGGACCTCTTCATCGGCCTCTCGGGCGCGCGGATCATGCCCGCAGAGGCGCTCGCCGGGATGCGTCCCGACGCGATGGTCTTCGCAATGGCCAACCCCACGCCGGAGGTCAGCCCCGAGGAGGCAGCGCCCTACGCGCGGGTGATCGCGACCGGTCGCTCCGACTACCCGAACCAGATCAACAACGTTCTAGCCTTCCCGGGCATCTTCCGCGGGGCGCTCGACGCGCGCGCGACACGGATCACCGAGACGATGAAGATGGCCGCCGCGACCGCGATCGCGAACATCGTCACGGAGGATGAACTCTCGGAGGAGT
>WLNG01000093.1 GCA_009699915.1 Actinomycetota bacterium | reverse complement strand
TACTTGTAGGGGGCGGTCTGTTCTTTCGCGTATTGCTGAAGCTCGGTTACGAGTTCGTCTGGAGACTTCGCGCAGCAGGTCACCCCGCGGCCGTACTCCGGATGCAAGGCCTCCGGCGGCGGCGCAGGCCGCCGTTGTGAATCTCGACTCCCTGGACGACCACGCGCTCCTCAGACATCGCCTGCGGGGCGCTGAGAAAGGTGACCGCCGGGGATCCGCTCGCGGGCGGGACCGGGAGCATCGGCTCATGCCACTCGATCGGGATGCCGACGTGCGGCTGGATGCTCGCCGGGTCGATAGGCGCGGTCGCCGTCACGGTCGAGCCGTCGGGCAAGACGATGTCCTTGCTCCAGGTCATCGCGCCAACTCCTGCGTGCTCTCCTACGACTCACGCAGGTTCGAGAGGTCGACCGGGCGGATGAGCCACGGAGTCGTCTTGCCCATGACGCGCACCTGCACCGCGCCGGCGGCCAGCTGCTCAGATTGTCTAACGGGGGATGACCACCGCCCCTACGGCGTCTGCGCGACGACCCATTTGGGCCAGTTTTGGGCCAGTCAGGGTGTCCCTAGACGCTTTCAGGCGCTCTCCACGAATCGCTCGAATCCCCTGCAAACACCTGAGAAACCCCGCTGCGGCCCGGGATCGCCAAAACCCCCGAATCAGATGTAGTACATCGCGGAGCCGCCTTGGGCGCGCTCGCGCTCGATGACGTCGGCGATCGTCGTGGTGGCGAGGACGTCGCGGGCTGCTGCAGCCGCGTCGGCGAAGATGCCCTCGCTGTCATGGCCGAGCGGGCCGTCGAGCAGCTCGACGACCTCGAGCACGGTGATCTCCTCGGGCCGACGCTCGAAGCTGTAGCCGCCCTTGACTCCGCGCTGGCTGCGCAGCATTCCGGCCCGACGCAGCGTCGCGAAGAGCTGCTCGAGGAACTGGGGCGGGATCTGGCGGCGGCGTGCGAGCTCGCCGATCGAGACGGGGCCCGCTCCGGCGGTCCCGAGCTCGGCGAGCGCCTGCAGCGCGTAAGGAGACTTGGTGGTGATCGAGATCATCTGGCGGCTCTACTCTCGCCGACGATCCTATGGCACGCAGCCGCTCCCTGCCCGGCCTTCTGTGGCGCTTCGGTCCGCCGGTCCTCGTGATGGGCGTGATCTTCGCGCTCAGCGCGCAGCCGGACCTCAATTCCGGGCTCGGCGTGGCGGACGCGATCGGGCGCAAGCTCGTGCACATGGCGTCATACGCGCTGCTCTTCCTGCTGTGGATGCGCGCGCTCAACGGGCGCTGCCTGCCCGCTGCGCTGATCGCCGTCGCCTACGCGGTGACCGACGAGCTCCACCAGGGGTTCGTTCCCGGCCGCCACGGCACGCCGGTCGACGTCTTCATCGACGGCGGCGGCGTCCTGCTGGCCTGGTGGCTCTGGTCGCGCCGGACCTCCAGCGCGGCGCGCGGCTAGAGCCAGCCGCTCTCGGTTGCCATCAGCACCGCCTGCGCACGGTCGACGGCTCCAAGCTTCCCGTAGACGTTGTGCAGATGGGTGCGGACGGTGCTGGCGGAGAGCTCGAGATCACGGGCGATCTGCTTGTAGACCTTGCCCTGTGCGAGCAGCCGCAGGACGTCCATCTCCCGGTTGGAGAGCGGGCAGGGCTCCATCTGCCGCGGGCGACCGCTCCCGGGGAACGGAAGGTCGAACATCACCGAGCGCAGGCTGTCCTCGTCGATCCCGATTGCTGCCGCGCAGCGCTGCATCTCCGGTGCGCAGACGCCACCGCCCTGCGCGTAGTGGGCGAGCATGTCGGCCAACCGAACGAAGGCTGCCTCGCCGGTCGCGTCGACGGCGTGGTGGCGCTCGATGACGGCCGCGACGTTGCCGGGCAGGCCCCAGCGCCGTGCGAGCACGCCGCCGACCAGCGCGTGATCCACGCCGAGCTCGCGCTGCTCGCGCTCGATGCGCTCCTCCGGCGTGCGCGCGCCCTGATGGACCTGGTTCGGATAGCCGGCGTAGGCGTGCATCAGGACGGGCTTGCCGATGTCGTGGAGCAGCGCGGTGACCATCAGGCGATCGCGGTCCTCGTAGCCACCTTCGTCCGCAAGGCGGGCGGCGGCGTGCTGCGTCGCCACGGCATGCAGGCGCAGACGCTCAGGGGTCGCCTCCCACACGGCGGTGCGCTCGAAAAAGTCGAACGTGCGGGTGCGTCCCGCGACCGCCGCGACACCCTCGGGCGTGAGGATCCCCGCCGCCTGGACGACTGAGTCGATGCGGCCGGCGTGCGGAGTGTCCAGACCGTTGGCGGCGCGCAGGACAGCGACGACGAGTGCCACATCGCTTTCGACCGCGCCGATCAGGCGCGCGGAGACGGTTGGGTCGTCCCCGACGAGCTGGATCACGCGATCACGCGACTCGCAGAGCGCCGGAAAGTCGTCGAGCGCCTCGAACGCCGCCGCCAGACGGCTGCCGCCGCTCGCCTCGCTGCGGACCGGCGGCTCGCCGACCTTTGCGACACGGAGCTTGGGTGCTGCGGTGGACTGGGACATGGCTCTCCTGCTTCCTTTTGGCTGAGCCGGTCATCCGATCGACTCACCGCTGGTATCGGTTGATCGTCCACCCTGGGAGAGAGCCGTTGTGTGACGTAGCGCACGTAACGCGCGCTGCGAGGAGGAATGCCCTGTTCAGGCAGCCGCGGCGTCGAGGCGGTGCAGCACCTCTGAACGCCCGAGCACGGCGAGGGTCTCGAAGATCCCCGGTGAGACAGGCGTGCCGGCGACCGCCACGCGCAACGGCTGATAGAGCTGCTTCGGCTTGATGTCGCGCGCCTGGAGCACGGCACCCAGAGCTTCCTCGATCGCATCGGCGGACCACTGGTCGTCGGTCACCAACGCCAGCGCCGCGCGGGCATCGGAGACCGCGATCAAGCCGGCTTCATCAAGCCAGCGTTCGCGGGCCGCCGGATCGTCTGTGGGCCCGTCCCAGATGAACCCGCAGAGCGGCCAGAAGTCGGCGAGCGTCTGGATCTTCTCCTCGGAGATCGCCACCGCGGGAGCAAGCCCCTCGTGGCCGGTGAACGTCTCCAGACGCGTGGTGAGCTCGGCGGTCCCGAGCTCGCGCAGATGGCGCCCGTTGATCCAGCGCAGCTTCTGCTCGTCGAAGCGAGCGGGGTTCTTTGAGACACGCGAGACGTCGAAACGCTCGATCAGGTCGGGCGTGCTGATCACCGTCTCGTCGTCCTGATCCCCCCAGCCGAGCAGCGCGAGATAGTTGCGCACGGCCTCCGGGAGATAGCCGGCGTCGCGCAGCTCCTGGACCGACGCGGCCCCATGGCGCTTGGAGAGCTTCGCCCCGTCTGCGCCATGCAGCAACGGCAGGTGCGCGTAGACCGGCTTCGGAGCGCCGATCGCCTCCAGCACGAGCAGCTGCTTGGGCGTGTTGGAGATGTGGTCTTCCCCGCGGATCACGTGCGTGATCTCGGCGTCGTGGTCATCGACGGCGACCGCGAGGTTGTAGAGCGGGCTGCCATCGGCGCGGGCGATCACGGGATCGTCGAGATGCACGTGCTGGAAGATGGTGTCGCCGCGGATCATGTCGTGGACGACCGTCGCGCCTTCGTCGGGAACGCGCAGGCGCACTGCGCCGTCGCGTTCGTCGGTGCCGCGGTAGCCGCGGTCGGCGCCATGGACCTCTTTCCACGCGCGCACGTCGTCGCCCGTGGCGCTCGTGCGGTAGGCCTTGCCCTCCTCCAGCAGCCGCTCGATCACAAGCCGGTGGCGCTCGAGTGCATCGTTCTGGGAGATCGGGCCCTCGTCCCAGTCAAGCTCGAGCCAGCGCAGCGCCTCGAGGATGTGCGCAACGTTCTCTGGTGTCGAGCGCTCGCGGTCGGTGTCCTCGATTCGCAGCACCATCCGGCCGCCCGCGCCGCGTGCCGCAAGCCAGTTGTAGAGCGCCGTTCGCGCCCCCCCGATGTGGAGCTGCCCGGTGGGGCTGGGAGCGAAGCGGACACGCATACCGGTAGGAATCTAGGGAATGACAAACGCGAACCCCTCTGCGCACCCATGCTGATCGGTGCCCACGTCTCCCCTGCCGGTGGTCCTGCGAAGGCGATCGAGCGCGGTAGCGCGCTCGGAGCGCGCTCGATCCAGATCTTCAACCAGAACCCGCGCGCCTGGAAGCCGACCGTCTATTCCGCCGAGCAGATCGCTGAGTACCGGGACGCGGCGCAGGCCAGCGAGATCGACGCGCTGCTGATCCACGCGGTCTATCTGCTGAACGCCGCCAGCGAGGATCCGGAGATCCGCGCGAAGACCCTGACCTCACTCAGCGCCTCATTGCAGGCGGGCGATGCGCTCGGCGCGACGGCCGTCGTCCTGCACCCCGGCTCGGCGAAGACCGGAGAGGTGGGCCCGGCGATCGAGCGCGCTGGCGCCGTGATTCGCGAGGCGCTCGCGCAGTCCGAGCGCTGCGCGCTGCACCTGGAGAACACCGCGGGCGCCGGCGGCACGCTCGGGCGTTCGTGGGACGAGCTCGCCGGCCTGATCGAGGCCGCAGGCGGCGATGCTCGGCTCGGGATCTGCCTGGACTCCTGCCACCTGCTGGCCTCCGGGATCGAGATCCGCACTGCCGAGGCGCTGACGATGGCGCTGGACGACTGCGAGCGCGCCGTCGGACCCGGCCGTCTGGGCTCGCTGCACCTGAACGACAGCCAGTTCCCGCTCGGCTCCAATCGGGATCGCCACGCCGACATCGGACAGGGAGAGCTCGGCCTTGAGGGGGCGCGGGTCGTCCTCAGCGAACCGCGCTTCCAGGAGCTCCCGTGCGTGCTGGAGACACCCGGACCCGACCGCAAAGGTCCGCCGGCAGAGGAGCTCGCGCTCTGCGCCCGGCTGCGCGAGGAGGGCCTCGCCGCGCGGGCGTGACCGTCAGGCCGCCGCGGCGGCGCGCAGTGCCGCCGGCCCGAGAATGTGCTCGAGCTCGGCACGCAGCGAAGGCGTGGGCGCGACGCGATAGCCATCACCGAAGCGCAGCGTCCTCGCCCCCGCGCTGGTGACGATGTTGAGCACGACCTCGCTCTCGCCTGCGTGGTTTGCGAGCACATGCTTGAGATCCTCGATCAGGCGCGCCGAGACGCCCCCGGCCGTCGCGTCAACGTGCAGGCGCAGCGGCTGCGGGCCCTGCGGGCTTGCGGCGGCGCGCTCGCGCGCGGCCTCGACCTGCTCGGCGCTGGGCTCGAAGCGTTCGACGCGCTGCACGACGAGCACGGTCTTCTGCTTGTCCTTGTGGTCAACGCGACCGCTGACCAGCACCATCTCGTCGACGACGAGCAGCTGCTCATTGTCGTTGAGGACCTTCTCGAAGAGCAGCAGTTCGATCTCGCCCTGTAGATCACCGAGCCCCGCGAACATCATGTGGGATCCCGACTTCGTGCGGATCCGTTTGGCGGAGGTGATGATCCCCCCGACCGTGACGCGGTCGCCGTCGCGGCGCTCGGCGAGCTGATCGAGCGTGCAGTCAACGGCGTCGTCGAGCGCCTCGCGCACCTCCTTGAGCGGATGCGTCGAGATGAAGAGCCCGATCGCCTCCTTCTCAACGGCCAGCAGCTCGCGCTGATCGAACTCGTCGAGCGGGATCGGAGGGTCGGGCTGCCGCTGCGACGGCTGCACACCGCCCGCGGCGGGCTCGAGCATGTCGAAGATCGACGCCTGCCCGATCTGCGCGTCGTGCTGGGACTGCTGGCCTGCCGCCTGCGCCTGCTCAAGCACGGCGAGCATCCCCTTGCGCGTGGCGCCGGTGGAGCCGAACGCGCCGCACTTGACCAGCGCCTCGATCGCGCGCTTGTTGACCAGGCGCGAATCGACCCGCGCGCAGAAGTCCCAGATCGAGGCGAACGGCCCGCTGTCGGCCCGCGCCTGCTTGATCGCCTCGACCGCCTGGTACCCGACACCCTTGACCGCGTCGAGCCCGAAGCGGATGTCGCCGTCGACGACGACGAACTCGTGGTCGGAGAGGTTGACGTCCGGGGGCAGGATC
>WLNG01000092.1 GCA_009699915.1 Actinomycetota bacterium | reverse complement strand
TCGACGTGGGGACCGGCAGCGGCGCCGTCGCGCTCGCCCTCAAGCACGAACGCTCCGATCTGCACGTCAGCGCGAGCGATGTCAGCGCCGATGCGCTCGAGGTGGCGCGCGCCAACCGCGACCGGCTCGGGCTCGACGTCGAGCTCATCTGTGCCGACCTGCTCGACGGGCTCGGCGGCGCATGGGACGCGGTCCTCTCCAATCCTCCCTACATCGCGCAGGGCGATCGCGCGACCCTGCCGCGCGACGTGGTCGCCCATGAGCCGGCGCAGGCGCTCTTCGGCGGGCCGGACGGGCTTGACGTGGTCCGCCGGCTCGTCGCGCAGGCGGCCGACACCGAGGCCGCGTTCGTCGCGCTTGAGGTCGGGGCCGGTCAGGCTTCCGCGGTGGCCGCGCTGCTCGGGGCGGCCGGCTTCGGCGCCACGGCGCTGCTCCCCGACCTTGCCGGGATCGAGCGCGTCGTGACGGGAGCGCGCTAGCCTCGCGGGGTGAGGATCTCGATCGGGTCGGATCACGCTGGCTTCGCGCTCAAGGAGCACGTCAAGGCACAGCTCCAAGCTGCAGGGCATGAGGTGCTCGACGTGGGCACCAACAGTCCCGAGTCCGTCGATTACCCGTCATTCGCGGCCCAGGCTGCGCGACTGGTTGCCACCGGCGAGGCCGACCGAGCGGTCCTCGCATGCGGCTCCGGCAACGGAGTGATGATCGTCGCGAACAAGGTCCACGGCATTCGCGCCGTCAATGCGCACGATCCCGCCGAGGCCGAGATGGCGCGTCGCCACAACGACATCAACGTCGTGACGCTGGCCGGGACGCGGCTTGCGCCCGTGGAGGCGGACGCGATCGTCGAGGCATTCCTCGACACGGCTTTCGAGGGCGGGCGGCACGCCCGCCGCATCGGTCAGATCGAGGCTTCGGCCGAGGCCTGATCGGACCCCTCGCAGCCGCCCCGCCGAGTGCTACCTTCGGCGGACGATGACCGACCTGCCAGCCGACTTCTTCAGCCGCCCGCTCGCCGACATCGACCCGGAGGTGGCCGCTGCCGTCGACCACGAGCTCGAGCGCCAGCAGCGCACGCTGGAGATGATCGCCTCGGAGAACTTTGTCCCGCAGGCGATCCTCGAGTGCCAGGGGAGCGTGCTCACGAACAAGTACGCCGAGGGTTACCCCGGCCGCCGGTATTACGGCGGCTGTGAGCACGTCGATGTCATCGAGCAGTTGGCGATCGATCGCGCGAAGTCGCTGTTCGGCGCCGACCACGCCAACGTCCAGCCGCATTCGGGCGCGCAGGCCAACGCCGCCGTCTATCACGCACTCCTGAGCCCGGGCGACACGCTCATGGGCCTCTCGCTGGCCCACGGCGGCCATCTCACGCACGGGATGAAGATCAACCTCTCCGGTCGTCTCTACGACATCGCTCCGTACGAGGTGAGCCCGGAGACGAACCTCATCGACATGGACGCGGTGCGCGCGCTCGCCCACGAACGTCGTCCGAGGATGATCGTCGCCGGCTGGTCGGCCTATCCCCGCCATCTCGACTTCGCCGCCTTCCGTGAGATCGCCGACGAGGTCGGCGCTCTCCTGTTCGTCGACATGGCGCACTTCTCTGGCCTTGTGGCGGCGGGTCTCCACCCGAGCCCCGTGCCCTATGCCGACGTCCTCACCACGACGATCCACAAGACGCTCGGTGGTCCGCGCGGCGGCATGATCCTCTGCCGCGCCGAGCATCAGAAGGCGATCGACTCGGCCGTCTTTCCGGGCCAGCAGGGCGGGCCGCTCGAGCATGTGATCGCCGGAAAGGCAGTCGCGCTGCGAATCGCCGCGAGCGAGGCCTTCCGCGAGCGCATCGGGCGTACCGTTGAGGGCGCGCGCGAGGTTGCCGCGGCGCTGCTGGAGACCGGCCACGGTGTGAGCGTGCTGACCGGCGGAACCGATGTGCACCTCGTGCTCGTCGACCTGCGCGAGTCCGAGCTCGACGGGCAGCAGGGCGAGGATCGCCTGCACGAGATCGGCATCACCGTGAACCGCAACGCGGTTCCCTTCGATCCGCGCCCGCCGATGGTCACGAGCGGCCTGCGCATCGGGACGCCCGCGCTGGCGACCCGTGGCCTGCAGGCGGCGGACTTCGCCGAGGTCGGGCAGATCATCCAGACGGCGCTGACGCCGGAGTTCGGCGCGCGCCGCGGCGAGCTCGCCGAGCGGGTCGCCACGATCGCCGCGCGCTTCCCGCTGTACGAACAGCTCGGCGCGCCGGCAGCGGTCTGATCGGGCATCCCGCCCGGCCCGCCGTCTAGCCTGCGCGCCAATGACGCAGCGCGATGCCATCTTCGCGTTCGTCGTCGCCTTCGCGGCTGCGGCGCTCCTGACGCCGCTCGCGGGCAGACTCGCCACGCGGTTCGGCGCGATCGACCAACCCCGCGATCGTGGCCTCGCAACTCGTGAGACGCCACTGCTCGGCGGCCTCGCGATGTTCGCCGGGCTGTTGATCGCGGGGCTCCTCTTCCTGAATCTCGACGGACCGGTCGGGGGCCGCATGGCCGGCGTCCTCTGGGGCGGCGCGCTGATCACGCTCGTCGGTGCCCTCGACGACCGCTTCGAGCTACCCCCGCTCGTGAAGTTCACCGGTCAGGTGCTGGCGGCGGTGATCCCGGTCGCGGCGGGGGTGAAGGTCGAGAACCTCACGCTGCCGTTCGTCGGCGCGGTCGACCTCGGTTCGGTCGGCGCCCCGCTCACCGTCGTCGGGCTCGTCTTCGTGATGAACGTCGTGAACTTCTCCGACGGCATCGACGGCCTCGCGGCCGGGGTCTGCGCGATCGCCGCGCTGACCTTTGCCGTGATCGCATTCGACCTGCAGCGCGGCACCGCAGGCACGCTCGCGGCGATCACCGCCGGCATCGCCGCGGGCTTCCTAGTCCACAATTTCCCGCCCGCCAAGATCTTCATGGGGGACTGCGGTTCCAATCTGCTCGGCCTGCTGCTCGGATGTGTCGCGGTCGAGGGCGCCGTGAAGACGCAGGCGGTGCTCGCGCTCGTCTTCCCGCTGATCGTGCTCGCGGTGCCGTTCCTCGACACGACCTTCGTGGTGCTCAAGCGGATGAAGTACGGGCGGCCGGTGTACGTCGCTGACCAGAACCACTTCCATCACCGTCTCAGCCGGATCGGGTTCAGCCAGCGGCGGACGGTTCTCTACCTCTACACCTGGACCTTGCTCGTCGGCGCCTTCGCGCTGGCGCTGCGCTTCGTGCCCTACTCGGACGAGGGCGGCGGCCTGAACCTCGGCTGGGCGCTGGTCCTCGCCGCGATCGCGCTGATCGTCCTCGCCGCCAGCATCTACCTCGTCTACACGCTGGAGATCCTCAAGGTGCGCAGGATCGCCGAGCGTCAGCTGCGCGGACGCGATCCTGCTGCCACGAGCGAGGCGATCGAGGCCGACCTCGCCCATCGCCTGGAGACCGGTCAGTTCGATGCGATCACGCCCGAGGATCTCTGACGTTCGGCGGCGCAGGCGATCCGTCCGCGCGTGAGAGGATGGCCGACATGTTCCTCTCTGACCTTGGCGATCTGCAGCCGTTCACCACGCTCGACGGCTCGACCATCCGCGAGATCGTCGGCCCGGCCTGGACCCCGGCCGAGCGCCAGAGCCTCGCCGAGGCGACTGTGCCGCCCGGCGGCGCGACGATCGCCCATCTCCACCGCGAGACCGAGGAGCTCTATTTCTTCACCGCGGGTGTGGGGCGCCTGCGTCTCGGAGAGGAGGAGCGCGAGGTCCGCGCGGGCCACTGCGCGGTGATCCCGCCAGGCGTCCCGCACAAGCTATGGAACACCGGCGAGGAGCCGCTCGTCCTGCTCTGCTGCTGCGTCCCGGCCTACCGCCACGAGGACACGGTGCTGCTCGAAGAGCAGGCCTGAGCCTCCGGGGGTTCGTGACACTCGCCACGAAGTGTCACAAAGCGGTCACAAAGTCGAGCGATGCGATAGTGTGCCGCACTGCCGTCGTGGCGTTCCCCGGATTGCGGGCGAGACGTCTCTCTCGGACCCGGGGAACCGTCCCGCGGGGACGCAAGATTCACCCAAGAACAGACCTTCACGCCTGCGCCTGATGCCCATCCTCCGCCACCTCGACCTCGCCATGCTGGCTCTTGCGCTGCCGGTGTTCCTCGTGGCGGGTTGGCCGATGCTCGGCTATGGTGCCGGCGCCCTCGCCTGGATCGCCCAGCGCGCCCTCCAGCACTGGACCACCCAGAAGGCCGGCGCGACCGACGATCCGAGGAAGGTCGCGGGCATCATGACCGGCTCGCTGATCGGCCGCGGCTGGCTTGCCGCGCTGATCATCTTCGGCGCCGGAATGATCGAGAACGATGCCGGCCTCGCCGCCGCCGTCCTCGTGATCGTCCTCTTCACGGTGTATTTCACCGCCTCCATGATTCTGCGCCCCTTCGAACGCTCGGTCGGTCGACAGGCCTCCTGATGCGCGCCCGCCTATTTCTCTTCCTCATTCCGTTCGCCGTGCTGCTTGCGTCGCCCGTGGGCGCGTTCGCGCTGAACATCAATGAGGACTACAAGCCTCAGAACGAGTTCAAGCTCGATCCGTGGATCGAGATCAAGGCGGGCCCGATCGACTTCTCGATCCACAAGGCTGTCTTCTACGTCGCGATGGCGTGCATTCTCACGATCCTCACGATGGTCCTCGTCGCGCGCCGCATGACACCGACGGGCCGCCCGAGCCGGGTGCAGGTTGTCGTGGAGGGCTACTACGGCCTGATCGAGAACATCACGAAGGGCAACATGTCCGGCGCGATGGTCCGCCGCTGGTTCCCATTCCTGGCGACGGTCTTCCTCTTCATCTGGTTCTCGAACATGCTCGGCTATCTGCCACTGCCGACGAACACCGAGCACAAGGTCGACATCTTCGGCCTGCAGGTCCCGTCGCTGGCGCTGTTCGCTGCGACCGCCAACATCTCCGTCCCGCTCGTCCTCACGCTGATCGTCGTCTTCGCGTACCACATCGAGGGCATCCGGGAGAAGGGGCCGATCCGCTACCTCAAGGGCTGGGTCCCGGCCGGCGTCGAGGGCCCCGCGGCCGGTCCGATCTTCGTGATCGAGGCGATCTCGCACTTCGTCCGGATCATCAGCCTCTCGGTGCGACTCTTCGCGAACATCCTCGCGGGGCACCTGCTGATCCTCTTCATGGGCGGCGGGCTGGTCGTGCTGCTCAACCTCGCCATCGTCGGCTCGGTCGTGCTCGGCGCGATCACCGGCGTGATGGCGGTCGCATTCTTCATCTTCGAGGTGGGCCTTGTCGCCACCCTCCAAGCGTTCATCTTCACCACACTTGCAGCGATCTATCTCGGCGGCGCGGTCGCCGAGGAACACTAAGGAGCACGGACACCGTGGATCTGCACCTCATCAGCGAGTTCGCCCAGTCGGGCGTGACCACCGAGATTGCCGGGGAGTACGGGCGCAAGGCCGGTAAGGCCATCGCGCTCGGCATCGGCGCCGGTCTCGGCACCATCGGCCCTGGCGTCGGCGTGGGCTACATCTTCGGCAAGGTCATCGAGTCGGTGACCCGTCAGCCGGAGATGAAGGACGAAATCACCTCGATCCAGTGGCTGGGCTTCGCCCTCACCGAGGCGATCGTCTTCTACGCCTTCATCTTCGGCCTCATCGCCTTCTTCCTCGGCTAGGTCGATGCACGCCGTCCTGCCACTCGCAAGCGCAGCAGCCGCTGAGGAGGAGAGCAGCAACTTCCTCGTGAGCCCGAACGTCGGGCTGATGATCTGGACGTTGGTCGCCTTCCTCATCACGGTCTTCGTGCTGAACAAGTTCGCCTTTCCCAAGATCAAGGAGGCGCTCGACAAGCGCGCCACCGCGATCGAGGAGTCGGTCCTGCTCGCCGAGAAGTCCAAGGCGGAGTCCGAGGCGCTGCTCGAGGAGTATCGCGAGCGGCTCAAGGAGGCCCGTGCGCAGGCGGACGACATCGTCCTGCGCGCGCGCAAGAACGCCGAGGTCTACGAGCGCGAGTCGCAGGATCAGGCTCGCGAGAAG
>WLNG01000091.1 GCA_009699915.1 Actinomycetota bacterium | reverse complement strand
GGTCAGCGCGGGCTACAGCGTGGCCTGCGGGGTGACTCGCGCGAGCGACGCAGTCTGCTGGGGCGCCGACGACTACGGTCAGGCGACCGTTCCCGCGGACCTCGGCAAGGTCACGCAGGTGAGTGCCGGGTTCAAGCACGTCTGCGCCCTGACGACGGCGCAGACCGTCCGCTGCTGGGGCAAGGACACCGATCGGTTCGGCCGGTCGGGGGTTACGACGCCACCCGGCGATCTCGGTACGGTGACCTCGCTCAGTGCGGGCTACGGCCACAACTGCGCGGTCAAGACGAACGGCGCCGTCGCCTGTTGGGGCAATCCCGATCTCATCACCGTCCCGGGCGCTCTCGCCACGACGGGAGCGGCCAAGGCGGTGAGCGCGGGCGGGTTCGCCACGTGCGCGGTCCTCGTCAACGACACCGTCGAGTGCTTCCCGGTTCGGACGCCGCCGGGCGATCTCGGCACCGTCAACGAGGTGACCTCTGGCTACCAGACGTCGTGCGCACTGACGACCGCCGACGCGGTGCGCTGTTGGGGCTCGAGCAACCACGGGGAGGGGACGGTCCCGACCGCCCTGACGCAGGACGGCTCCGCGCTGAGCGTCAGCACGGGTGCCTGGCATTCGTGCGCTGTGACCACCGAGCACGGTGTCGTCTGCTGGGGCTATTTGGACTTCAACGACACCGTCGCGCCGGACCCGCCCGCCGACCTGGGCACCGTGACACAGGTCGCCGCGGGGGACGGCTACTCCTGCGCGGTGAAGACCGATGCGACCGTGCGCTGCTGGGGTCTCCCGGGGGCCAGCCTTCAGACCGCCGTGCCCGCCGGCGCCTTCCCGGCCTACGTGATCGCCGGCGCACTGACCCCGGGCGCGCTCGCCTTCGGCGCCCGCGGGATCGCCGCCGGGGCGAGCGCGGCGAAGACGCTGACGCTCACGAACAGCGGCGAAGCACCGCTGCGTCTCACGTCGATCGCGATCTCCGGCTCGGGCGCCGCGGCGTTCTCCGTCACGGGCGGCACCTGCGCGGCGGGCACCGACGTGGCCGTCGGGTCGTCGTGCACCGTGCTCGTCGCCTTTGATCCCGCCTCGGTCGGCGCGAAGAGCGCGACGCTGACGCTCTCGACCGGTGCCGGGGCGAAGACCGCCGCGCTGACCGGGACCGGGTTCGCGGTGGGCGCGGCGCGCGTCGCCTACGGGGCGGGCTTCATCACGCTGCGCAGCAGCGTCCGGGCGCCCGGCGCGGGCCGGGTTGCCCAGCGCGTCACCACGAGCCGCGGGGGCAGAACGCTCACCGTCTGCCGCGCGTCGGGCTCCGCCAGCCGCGCCGGGACGGTCACCGTCACCTGCCGCATCGGCGCCGGCACACGCGCCGCGCTGCGCGCCGGATCGGTCAAGCTCAGCGTGATCACGACGTTCACGCCGAAGGGCGGCTCGGCCTCCTCGTCGACGGCCCGGCTCACCCTCCGCAAGCGGTCGTGATCGCGCACGTCGGCCTTGAGGTCCGCCCGGATCGGATGGAGCAGGAGCTCGCCTTCTGGGCGCTGCTCGGGCTGGCCGAGGCGGAGCGCCCGCCCGGGCTGATCCTCGCTGGGCGCTGGGTGCGGCGCGAGGGCATCGACGTCCACCTCCTCGAGGTGGATGCGCCGGTCGTCCCGCCCGTGAGCCACGTCGCGATCGTGCTCGATGACTACGACGCGGTCGTGGAGCGGCTGCGCGCCGCGGGCCACACCGCGGAAGGGCGCACGGAGTACTGGGGCGCCCCGCGCACCAAGGTCGAGAGCCCGACGGGGCATGTCGTCGAGGTGATGGCGCCGCCCGCCTGACCGATGCCGCCGCTTGACCCGCTCCACCGCTGGCGCCTGCTCGGCCTCGACGAGAAGCCGGACTACGCGGGCCTGCTCACCTACTCCGGCGTGCCGTACACCGAGGACCCGGCCGAGCTCGCCGGGGTGGACGTCGCGATCGTCGGCGCGCCGATCGATGACCTCGTCTCCGATCGTCCCGGGGCCCGCTTCGCCCCGCGCGCGATCCGCGCCGCCTCGTGCCCGCCGGGGCCGCACCTGGAGAGCCGCGCCGACTGGAGCGCAGCGCTGCGCGTGGTGGACTTCGGGGACGCGCCGGTCGCACCGGCCGACCTCGAGCGCTCCCACGCTGCGATCACCGCCACGGTGGCGCAGGTGGTGCAGGCCGGGGCGCTCCCCATCGTCCTCGGCGGCGACCACGCCACCACCGAGGCGACGATCGCCGCGCTCCACGCTGCGCACGGGCCGATTGCGCTGATCCAGTTCGACGCGCACACCGACACCGGGACGGAGGTCTTCGGCGTTGAGCGCTCGCATGGGACGGGCATGTACCGGCTCGTGCGCGACGGGCTCGTCACCGGCGACCGCTACGTCCAGATCGGCCTGCGCGGCTACTGGCCTGGCGAGCGCGAGTTCGCCTGGCAGCGCGAGCAGGGGATCACGAGCATCTTCATGCACGACGTACGCGATCGCGGCATCCGCGCCGCCGTCGAGGAGGCGCTCGTGGTCGTCGGCGATCACCCGGTCTTCCTGAGCGCCGATGTCGATGTCCTCGACCCGGCATTCGCCCCCGGCACGGGCACCCCGGAGCCGGGCGGCATGGCGTCAGGCGACCTGCTCTGGAGCTGCCGCACGATCGCGGCCCGGACGAACCTCGTCGGGATGGACGTCGTCGAGGTGATCCCGACGGCCGTCGGGTCGTCCGACATCACCGCGCTCGTAGCCGAACGCGCCGTGCGCGAGACGCTGACGGGGCTCGCGGAACGGCGGGGCTGACCCCGCCGCCGCGCTACTCGGCCGCCGGTGCGGCCGAGACGATCAGGGCGATCGGGTCGCCTGCGGAGATCGGGTCGCCCTCGGTGATGTGGAGCTCCTTGAGGACGCCCGCCTTGTGGGCGGTGATCTCGTTCTCCATCTTCATCGCCTCGATGATGCAGAGGAGCTGACCCTCCTCGACGGTCTGCCCGGCCTCGACGACGACCTTCCACATGTTTCCTTGAAGCGGGGACTCGAGCAGATCCGGGCCGCCGGCGCTCGACTTCTTGCGCTCGGAGCGCTTCGCCATGGGTGCGCCCGCAGGGGCGCCGGAGCCGGAGCCGCCGCTGAACGGCGGGCCGATGACGTTGACCGCGAAGCGCCGGCCGGAGACCTCAACCGTGTAGCTGTGCTCGACGGTCTCGGCGCCGTCCTCGCGCTCGAGCGGGGCTGCCGGGGCAGGGGCCGTTGAGGCGAGCCAGTTCTTGTCCTCGACGAGGTCGCGGCAGGTGGAGGCCTGCGCCCACTGCTCGGTCTCGAGCAGGGCCGTGTGGAACGGGATCAGGGTCGTGAGGCCCTCGATCTCGTACTCGCCGAGGGCGCGGATCATCCGCCGGGTCGCCGCCTCGCGGTCGACGTCCCAGACGATCAGCTTGCTGACCATCGGGTCGTACATCGGCGAGACGACGCCGTTCTCGCCAACGCCGGAGTCAACGCGCACACCGGGGCCCGAAGGCTCCTTGTAGCGGCCGATCGCGCCGGGAGCGGGGGCGAAGTTCATCGCGGCGTTCTCCGCGTTGATGCGGCACTCGATCGCGTGGCCGCGCAGGACGACGTCCTCCTGCGTGTAGGCGAGCAGCTCGCCGGCTGCGACGCGGATGCCCTCCTTCACGATGTCGATGCCGGTGACCATCTCGGTCACGCAGTGCTCGACCTGGACGCGGGTGTTCATCTCGAGGAAGAAGTACTCGCCGTCCTGGAAGAGGCCCTCGATCGTGCCGGCGCCGACGTAGTTGACGGCCTTCGCCGCGTTCACGCCGATCGCGCCGATCTTCGCGCGGATCGCCTCGTCGACGATGGGGGCGGGTGCCTCCTCGATGAGCTTCTGGTGGCGGCGCTGGATCGAGCAGTCACGCTCGCCGAGATGGATCACGTTGCCGTGGCGGTCGGCGAGGATCTGGACCTCGACGTGCCGCGGGTCGGGGAGGTAGCGCTCGAGGTAGACGCGCGAGTCGCTGAAGAACTTCTCGCCCTCGCGGGCCGCGCCCTCGAAGGCCTCGGGAAGATCGGCCTCGGTGAGCGCGACGCGGAAGCCCTTGCCCCCGCCCCCGCCTGCCGCCTTCACTGCAACCGGGTAGCCGATCTCATCCTTGGCGATCCGCTGGGCGTCCTCAAGCGTCGGCACGGTCTCGGTGGTGCCGGGGACGATCGGGACCCCCGCGGCCTGCATCAGGTCGCGGGCGGAGGTCTTTGAGCCCATCGCGTCGATCGCGCTGGCGGGCGGGCCGATGAAGGTGATGCCGGCGTCTTCGAGCGCCTGCGCGAAGGCGGCGTTCTCGGCGAGGAAGCCGTATCCGGGGTGGACGGCGTCGGCGCCGCACTCGCGGATCACCTCGAGGATGCGCTCGACCTTGAGGTAGCTCTCTGCGGCGGGGCCGGGGCCGAGCAGGTACGCCTCGTCGGCGGCCTGCACGTGCAGCGCGTCGCGGTCGATCTCCGAGTAGACGGCCACGGATGGGATGCCGAGCTCACGGCAGGCACGGATGACGCGGATGGCGATCTCGCCTCGGTTGGCGATGAGAATCTTCTTGAACATTGCCGGCGTAGGGTATCCGGCCGCGCGCGCCGCGGTCGTTCGGCGGCGCCGGCCGATCGCTGCTACCAGGGAACCGGGTCGCCCCAGGGCGATGGCGCATCCGGCTCGCGGCCGGTGCCCTCAAGCAGCGCGGCGCGCTCCCAGGCGTTGACGACGGGGGCCGCGTTCGACGGTGCAGGGGCGGTCTCGCGCAGGAAGTGCTCGAGCGCGGCGATCACCGCAGCGGCCTCCTCCTCAGAGGCTGCGGGCGTGACGAAGTCGATGCGGTGCGCGCCGTCGCCCATCAGAGTGGGATGTTGCCGTGCTTGCGCTTCGGCTGTGCGACACGCTTGGTCTGCAGGGTGTGCAGCGCTGCGATGAGCTTCGGACGCGTCTCGTGCGGGATGATCACGTCGTCGATGTAGCCGCGCTCGGCGGCTGTGTAGGGATTCGCGAAGCGCGTCTTGTAGTCGTCGATCAGCGTCTGGCGACGCTCATCGGGGTCCGGCGAGCTGGCGAGGTCCTTGCGGTAGATGATGTTGACCGCGCCCTCGGGGCCCATCACGGCGATCTCCGCCTGCGGCCAGGCGAAGTTGAAGTCGGAGCCGATGTGCTTCGACGACATGACGTCGTACGCGCCGCCGTACGACTTGCGCGTGATCACCGTGATCTTCGGCACGGTCGCCTCGGTGATTGCGTAGAGGAGCTTCGCCCCATGGCGGATGATCCCGCCCCACTCCTGGCTGGTCCCGGGCAGGAAGCCCGGCACGTCGCAGAGCGTGATGATCGGGATGTTGAAGGCATCGCAGGTGCGTACGAACCGCGCGCCCTTGACGCTCGCGTCGATGTCGAGCACGCCGGCCAGCTGCGCCGGCTGGTTGCCGAGGATGCCGACGGGGAAGCCGTCCAGGCGGGCGAACCCGATCACGAGGTTCTTCGCGAAGTGCTCCTGGATCTCCATGAACTCGCCGTCGTCGAAGATCAGCGAGATGACCTCCCGCATGTCATAGGGCTTGTTCGGATTCTCCGGGACGATCGAGTCGAGCGCGGGATCCATGCGGTCGGGATCGTCGGTCGGCTGAATACGAAGCGGCTTTTCGAGGTTGTTCTGAGGGAGGAAGCTGAGCAGGTAGCGCGCCTCCTCGATCAGGTGGTCCTCGTCCTCCGCCGCGTAGTGGGCGACGCCCGACTTCGCGTTGTGCGTCATCGCACCGCCGAGGGACTCGAAGTCGACCTCCTCGCCGGTGACCGTCTTGATCACCTCGGGGCCGGTGATGAACATGTGCGAGGTGTTCTTCACCATCATGATGAAGTCGGTCATGGCGGGGGAGTAGACGGCGCCGCCGGCGCACGGCCCCATGATCAGGCTGATCTGCGGGATCACGCCGGAGGAGTCGACGTTGCGGCGGAAGACCTCGCCGTAGGCGCCGAGCGAGACGACGCCCTCTTGGATGCGCGCGCCGCCCGAGTCGTTGATG
>WLNG01000090.1 GCA_009699915.1 Actinomycetota bacterium | reverse complement strand
CGGGCGGGTCAGCGCAGCTCGACGCGCTGCTCGACGGCCGCGGCGCCACGCGCGTCGACTTCGCCGCATGGGAGCGCATCGATGAGCATGAGATGCGCGCCGGCGAGGCTCAGGGCCGTCCGCGCGTGAAGCTCCTGCGCCGCGAGCACCTGCTCAAGCGCGCCCACGACCGCTGAGGAGCGCCCCGCGGGGGGCTGCTCAGATGTGGTCGACGTAGAGGTCCATGTACGGCTGCGCGCCGGGCACGCAGTCGTACGGCGAAAGGTCGGTGACGCCCTCCTCCGCGAGCACGTCCTCGCAGAGATAGGTGTTGCCGGTGCAGGCCCGGCTGTCGCGCGTGAGGATCGCGTACGCCGAGTCTGCGTAGATCTCCGGTCGGCGCGCGTGCGCCATCGCCTCGTCACCGCCCAGCAGGTTCTGGACGGCGGCGGTGGCGATGATCGTGCGCGGCCAGAGAGCGTTTGAGGCGATGCCGGCCTCGGCGAACTCGGTGGCCCAGCCGAGCGCGAGCATGCTCATCCCGTACTTGGCGATCGTGTAGCCGATGTGCGGGCCGAGCCACTGCGGCCGCAGCCCGATCGGCGGTGAGAGCGTGAGGATGTGGGGGTTGGTTCCCTGGCGAAGGTGCGGCAGGCAGGCCTGCGTGACGGCGAACGATCCACGCACGTTGATCTGCTGCATCAGATCGAAGCGCTTGAGCTCGAGCGCCTCGGTCCCGGCGAGGTTGATCGCCGATGCGTTGTTCACGCAGATGTCAATGGCCCCGAAGCGTTCGACGGTCGCGGCGACCGCCGCGTGGACCTGCCCCTCGTCGCGGATGTCGCCGACGATCGGCAGTGCGCTGCCTCCGGCGGCCTCGATCTGCTCGGCGGCGGTGAAGATCGTTCCCTCAAGCTTCGGGTGGGGGTCCGCGGTCTTGGCGATCAGCGCGATGTTCGCGCCGTCGCGCGCTGCACGCAGCGCAATCGCGAGGCCGATGCCGCGGCTCGCGCCGGAGATGAACATCGTGCGTCCGGCGAGCGGCGTCTCGATCGTCATGCGCCGATCATGCCAGCAGCGCTCAGAGCGCGCAGCCGAGCCGCTCTCCGGCCCAGACCGCCAGCAGCCCGGCGACGAGGCTCAGCGCGAGGTTCAGCGCGGCAAGGCCCCGGCGGCCATCGGCTGCGAGGCGGTGGGTGTCGAGCATCCACGTGCTGAATGTGGAGAAGGTGCCGAGGAGTCCGGCGAGGAGCACGATGCGCGTGGTACCGGTGAGCGCCGCCCCCGTGATGACCCCGGCGGCGAACGTCGCGATCAGGTTGACGCTGAGCGTCCCCACCGGGAAGGCGGTCGCGGCGCGGCGGTCGGCCGCGGCCGTGACGAGCACACGCAGGGATGCGCCCAGTCCGCCCAGCAGCGCCACGCCGATCCACGTGCCCCAGCTCATCGGTGCAGCGGCCCGCGCCGCTCGAGCAGGTCGGCGAGAACGATCGCCCCGATTCCTCCGACGAGCAGGGCGGCGAGGTACCCGCAGGCCCGGCCGATCGCCCCGGCATCGAGCATCTGCAGCAGTTCGAGCTGCATCGCGGAGAAGGTCGTCAATGCTCCGCAGAGACCTGTCCCGATCAGTGGACGCGTGTGGCGCCACGGCCGTGGGTGGTGGCGTGTGTGCGCGGTGACGAGGCCGAGCAGGAAGGCGCCTGTGAGATTCGCGGCGAGCGTCGCCCACGGCCAGGAGGCCGCGTGCACGGGGAAGGCTTCACCGAGTCGCACGCGGACGACGGCGCCGAGGATGCCGCCGGCGAATACCGCCGCGAGCTCGCGTTGATCGACTCTCACGATGCTGGATCGTCGCTGTCGCGGCGGCCGGATCGAGGTCCGGCGGATGGTCGTTCGCGCACGGCTTGCGCGCGTGCGTGTCACCATGGGGGCATGACTGAGCCGCGCAGCGTGAAGATCTCCGACGACGAGCGTGGCGCGTGGTCCTCGGATCGCCCGCGGCGCGAGGGTTCCGGCCCACCCCGCGAGCCCGATCTCTCAACCCGGTGCCGGGTGCTTCGTCCGGCCGACCGGATGCGCTACAGCCCCGGGAGCCTCGTGATCGTTGTGTCGCCCTCTGAGGCCGAGTGCGAGCGCTTCCTCGACCGCGCGTTCGCCGACGAGAAGGGCGCCGTGCTTTCACCCCGTCGGATCCGCACGCTGATCGCGGGCCGAGTTCCCGATGAGATGCTCGACGAGAAGGGCGCCGAGCTGCGCGTCGCTGCCGCGCTCAAGCGGCTGGAGGCAGGCGAGTCGACGGTTGTCGCAACCGAGGGGTTGACGGCCGAGGAGCGCAAGGTGCTGCTGCGCACCGCGACGGGCTTGCGCCGCCCACGTCACATGATCCTGCTCGACGTGGGCCGCGATGACCTCGACGAGGAACAGCGTGACGCGCTCAACGCGCTGCGCACAGCGCTGGACATCGGCGAGCTCGGCAAGGAAGGCTTCCAGACCGCCATGCGCCTCGGCGGCGCCGCAGTCGGGGAGCTCAAGCGGATCGTCTTCCGCTCCCCGCCGAAGGACGACTGAGCGTCGCCCTTCGGCCTGCGGGGAGCGGGCTGACTACTTCAGGAGCTTGGCGAGGAAGCTGTCGGCCTTCTTCGCAGCCTTCGGCGTGTCGGTCACGATGCCGCCGTGGTTGGCGGTCGCATAGACGACATAGGTGACCTTGGTCCCCTTCGCCTTGAGCTCCGGCACGAGCAGATCGGTGAAGCCCTTGAACACCGTCGTGTCGGCGCCGCCCTGCAGGATCAGCGTCGGGACGTTGATCTTCACCGCGGGGTTCGTGTCCTCGAGGGCGGGGTAGAGGCCGTCAAGCGTCTGCCCGCCGGTGACAAGGCTCGCCGGCGAGATCGCCCCGAAGGCGCTCGGGCTGCCGATCGTGTCGACGCAGTCGGTATCGAGCTTCGGCAGCAGCGCCTTGGCTGCGTCCGCGAGCACCGTGTCGAGGTCGTAGCCGGGCGTAACGAGCGCGGCGCCCTTGGCGATCATGATCGCCAGTCCGCTGAGGCCGTTCGGCGTGGTGAGGTTGCCCAGCAGCGCTGCCTGCTCCTTGAGGTGCGAGGCCGGGGCATAGGCGACGACGGCCTTGAGCTTGAGCTCCGGAGCGACGATCTTGGCCAGGCCGCCCGCGAAGAGCGCGCCGTGCGCGCCCTGCGAATGGCCCGCGATCGCGAAGCTCTTGCCCACGCGCTTGTCGAGGCCGCGTGCCGCGCGCACGATGTCGACCATCCCGATGCCCTCGGAGGTGCCGACGAGATACGGGTGCTGCCCCGGGGTTCCCAGGCCCTCGAAGTCGCTGCGCACGACCACCCAGCCGCGCTTGAGCCAGCGGTTCAGCGTCGCATCGGAGTAGTTCACGTACGACTTGAACGAGGAGGTCGCCGTCGTGCGCGACGGGGCGCAGATGTCGGCGAGGCCGGTCGTGCCGTGGCCCCAGGTGATGACCTTCCAGCCGGTCTTCGGGGCCTTGGACTTCGGCAGGCTGACCAGGCCGGAGACGGCCACCGGCATGCCGTTAATGCCCTTCGAGGTGTAGAGGACGCGGTAGGTCGCCTTGGCGTTCTTGAGCGCAACCAGTCCGGTCGCCTTGCGCGCCCAGATCAGCTTGCCCTGACCTGAAGGCAGCGATGCGGGAGGCGCATAGAAGGCGTCGCCGGCGGGGCCGGGGGTGAACGCCGCATTGGCGGCGACGGGCGCGAGCGCTGCTGCGGTGCATGCGAGCACTGCTCCCGTGGTGATGCGGCGAATGATGCGGGGCATGGGTCTCCTCGATCGACGGATCGGCCTTGAGGGGCCGGAAGCGGCCAGTATCACATACGCACAGGGCCGATGCGACAGCTCATTGCACCGGCCGCAGGTGCCGGAATGGCTCGCTGTCGCGCAGTTCGCGGATCACCGCCTCGACGAGTCCGTCGCTGTCGGCGGTGAGGCCGTCGGTGACCGCTGCGATGGTCGCCCGTTTGCGTTCGATCAGCCGCGCCATCGTCTCGTCGATCGTCTCCGCTGCGAGGAGATACCAGGCTGTGACGTTGTCGCGCTGGCCGATCCGGTGACAGCGGTCCTCCGCCTGGTCATGCATCGCGGGGGTCCATTCGAGCTCCAGGAAGGCGACGTTCGAGGCGCGAGTCAGCGTGATGCCCTGCGCCGCCACGCGGGTGGCGCAGACGATCAGCTGTGGCCCGTCCGGCTCCTGAAAGGCGCTGATTGCCATGTCGCGCGCCGTCGCGCTGTCGGCCCCGAGCAGATGGGCGGCCTGGGGAAAACGCTCCAGCACCGCCTCCTGCACCTCGCGGTGCCGGGCGAAGACGACGAGCGGCTCGCCGCTCGCGAGGAAGTCGTGCATCCATCCCAGGGCGCCGTGGAGTTTTCCCCGCGCCGCCAGACGCTGGAGGGTGCCCAGTTGGGCGAGGCGCTCCGCTCGCAGCGTCGCCGCGATCTTCGCGTTGAGCTCGGAGAGGTCGAGCGGCTGCGTGCGCAGCCAGGCGATCACGTCGTTCTCGGCCAGGCGGTACTCCCGCTCGTTCGTCAGCGCGATCGGTACGACCACGCGGCGCTTGGGGGGCAGCTGCGGAAGGACGTCCGCCTTCAGTCGGCGCACGAAACAGCGGCGGCGCAGATGCCAGTGGAGCCGTTCCTGGGCGAGGTCGCCGCGTAGGTCGCGCGTGAACTGCGCGGCCGAGCCGAAGTCTTCCAGCCGCCCGATCACGCGCAGCTGGGCGACGAGCTCTTCCGCGTGATTGAGCACCGGCGTTCCGGTGAGCGCCAGCCGCAGACCATCCTCGGCGACCGAGGCCGCGAGCCGTCGCACCGCCTGGGTGCGCTTGGCCTGCGGGTTCTTGCAGTAGTGGGACTCATCGACGATGAGCGCGCGCGGGCGCCTGCGGGCGAGTTCTTCCCGGTGGGCGGCGACGATCTCGTAGTTGAGGACGACGATGTCTGCCTGTGGGATCGGCCCTGTGCGTCCTTCGATCAGCGCGACGCTGCGGCCGGCCAGCCAGTGCGCTGCCTCGCGTTTCCAGACGAGTTTCAGCGCTGCGGGGCAGACGACGACCGCCGGGTAGGCGGCGTCGGCCTCCAGCGCGGCGAGCGCCTCGACCGTTTTCCCCAGGCCCTGCTCGTCGGCGAGGAAGGCGCGGCGCGCATCCAGGACATAGCGCACACCGGCCCATTGGTACGGAGCGAGTGAACCCCCGAGGACCGCTGCGACCTCGGGGATCGGCTCGCCGGTCTCGGCGCGTGATCGGCGCACCGCGACCTGCGCCTCGTCGTACTCGGCGCGCAGCCGATCGAGTTGCACGCGAGCCAGACCCGCAACCTCGACGCCGTGGGCTGCCAGGAATCCATCGAGCTGTCCGACGATCCACGGATCGAGCGGCAGGCGCCCGCCTCCGAGACCGCCGGGAAGCGCGGCGAACGCGCGCCCGGAGTCGTGGTCCCAGAGGACCTCCAGCGCGAGCGCTTCGCCCTCGGTTCCGCTGATCAGCGCAAGCCGTGAGGGGGCGACCGGATCGCCGAGCTCCGCGACGTCCAGGCAGCGGGCGGCTGCCGCGTCGATCCGCGCGGAGCCGAGGTCGCGGATCGTGTCGGCGGCCGCGGCGCTGAAGGGCACGAGCAGCTCCTCCTCCTCGTGCTCGACGGCGCCGTCGCGCAGCGCCTGCGGCACGGTCCCCGCGCGCGTTCGCAGGACCCACCATCCCTGGCCGTCGTGGCGTGTGGTTGTGATCGTCCCGACCCAGCGCCGGTCGATCTCCGAGAGCCATGCGGCGACCTCGGCGCTCGGGAGCAGCTCCGGGAAGCGTTCGAGGACGTCCGCCACGTGTAGCCCGCACCAGTCGTCGACCGGCGCCCACCATTCGCGCGCATCCCAATCGAAGCGGCGATGCGGGATCCGCCGCACGACGTCCACGATGCGCTCGTCATAGGGGAATGCGAGGACGACGATCGCGCCGCGCTGCGGGTCGCGGCGCAACTCGACGTTCGGGGTGTCGTCGGCGAGCCGCACGCGGCCAGCGTAGAGCCGCTGTCGCAGCGGCTCCCGCTGTAGGTTGCGCTTCATGCGCGGCCT
>WLNG01000009.1 GCA_009699915.1 Actinomycetota bacterium | reverse complement strand
ATCGACGCCGTCAACGACCCCGGCGCACGACGCGCACGCTCAGAGAACGCGCACACCCAGATCCGCTCCCACTACTCCTGGAAGCAGATCGCGAACCGATTCACCGACCTATACGAGCACGCCACAAGCTCCACGTGAACGGCACGCTGAGCGCGCTGCGCAAGGGCTGGCCGCGACCTTCCACCTCGATCCAGGGCGCGTGCGCGAGGCGTGCATCGAGGACGCGCTCGCGCTCGCCCGGCCCACAGAACCGGGAGACGGCACGTCGCCATGAGCACCACGCACATCAAGACCCTGACGCTCCACGGCCGGCCCGTGAGCTATGCCCATGCCGGCGCCGGCCCGGTGCTTCTGCTGATCCACGGGATGGCCGGGGACTTTCACAACTGGCAGGGGGTGATCGAGCCGCTCGCACGCAATCACACGGTCATCGCTCCCGACCTGCCCGGGCACGGCGGCTCGGCTCCCGGCGGCGGCGACTACTCGCTCGGCGCGCTCGCCGCCGGCCTACGTGACCTGCTCGTTGCGCTGGGCCACGAGCGCGCCACGCTCGTCGGCCACTCGCTGGGCGGCGGCATCGCGATGCAGTTCTCGTACCAGTTCCCCGAGATGACCGAGCGGCTCGTGCTCGTCTCCAGCGGCGGCCTGGGTCCTGAGGTCAACCCTGTTCTGCGTGCTGCGGCGCTGCCCGGCGCCGACCGCTTCATCGCGACGACCGCCCGACCGGCGCACGTCGTCGGATCGGCGGTCGCCCGCGGCCTGGGCCTGATCGGTCTGCGGCCGAGCGCCGACGTCGCCGAGGTCGCCCGCGGCTACGCATCGCTCGCCGACCCCGACCGGCGAGCGGCGTTCCTCGCCACGCTGCGCGCAGTCGTCGGGACCGGCGGTCAACGCGTCCACGCGGGCGATCGCCTCTACCTCGCCGAGGGCATGCCGGTCCTCATCATCTGGGGCGCCCGCGACCCGATCATCCCCGTCCACCACGGCGAACAGGCCCACGAACTCATGCCCGGCAGCCGGCTGGAGATCTTCGACGGGGTCGGACACATGCCCCAGCTCGAGGCACCCGCACGCTTCGTCGCGGTGCTCCAGCAGTTCCTCACCGACACGCAGCCCAGCCAGTACGACGCGGAGGAGTGGCGCGCCCGCGTCCAGGCGGCAACCGACGCGTAAGAGGCCCGTGCCTCCGATGACGCGAGGCGCTCGGGGACAACACGGCGACAACACACCCCCCGCTGCAAGCCGAAAACACTGACTCGCCGTCAGGCCCGAAAACCGCCTGTCAGAAGTACGTTCGTCATGCTGGATGTCAGCGTGGATTGGCCCGAAGCTCCCTCGTAATGAAGGGGTCGGCGGTTCGAGTCCGGGCGTGGGGTTGGGGACAACTAGTGGGGCTACGTGTCAGCGCCGTGCGTCATGCTTCGACTAACTCCTGATGCGCAAGGTCCTCTTTGTTCCATTTCTGCTGCTCGTCTTCACGGCAATTGCGCCGGAGGCGCAGGCAGCGAGCTGCTCGGACTTCGCCAACCAGGCGGCGGCGCAGCGCGCGGCCAACACCCGCGACGCTGACGGCGACGGCATCTACTGCGAGTCGCTGCCGTGCCCGTGCCTGAAGGGCGGCAGCTCACCGACGACCTCGCCGGCCCCCGCATGGCGGGAGCCTGCCAACTGCGTCAGGCCGGCGGGCGTGCGGAACATCTCGTTCAGCGCGACGAAGTACCCGAACATCCGCCGCCACACGCTGCGCGCGCTGCGCAAGGGCTGGCCGCGCATCCTCGCGCTCAACCGGTCCGGCACGGAGTCGCGCCGAGCCCGCCTGCTCATCGGCATCCCGACACGCCCGGGCTACGACCGCGACGAGTACCCGCCCGCAGTCGGGCGCGGCCGCTACCGCTCGAGCCTGACGCGCGGCATCTTCCCGACCGGCTGGATGGCCCATGTCGAGTACGTCCCCTCCTCGGAGAACCGCTCACACGGCTCGGTGCTCGGCATCAAGCTGCGGCGCTTCTGCAACGGGACGCGGTTTCGGTACGTGTTTTATTGACGGACGGGCGGAGACCACAGCCGCGGCGTTGTCGCGACGGAGCCCTAAGCAGCGTCAGCCTGTTCCCGTGCCACAACCGTGTCATACAGCCCGTAATGCGAGAGGCCCGGGTGCGAATCGATCCCCGTGTAGCGCAGCGAACTGTCCTCATATCGGCGGAACGCGAACACGGCTTGGTTCATCTGCTCGGTGTTGAACACCTTCAAGCTCACCAGGAGATCGAAGTCTTCGACAGTCAGACCGGTCACGGTACGGAAGAGGTCCGGCTCGAGCTTGGTGATCACATCCTGGAGCGTGTTCTCGCGGAAGTCCGTGAGGTACATGAAGGCGGGGATGCGGGTTGCGAACTTGATGAGCTTCTCTTGGATCTGCTTGCGCTTTGACTTGTACTCACGTTCTTCAGCGGTGAGCTCCTTCTTTTCCTTCGGCGTCAGATCTCCGTCCTTTGCCTTGCCCTTGAGGTCCTTGACCTTGTCGCTCTTGTTGATCACCGCTTCGATGACGTTGTCGCCGAGCGCCCTGAAGCCCTCGATGCGCATGACGGCGTCCATTGCCTGCGGACTTGCGAGGATGCGGCGCAGCGTGTCGTTGTCCACGTTGACGAGCACGGCGCTCTCCCACTTGCGCGCGAGGAGCGTGGCCGACGTCCCGGCCATCGCGATGTCGAGAATGCCGCCGACATCGATCTGGCTCATGTGGGCGCCGTCGTAGGCGAGGACCGGAAGAAAGGACACGAGGTCCTCTACCGCCTTCTCCGGGTTCGGCTCATGGGGTGAGAGCCCCATCCCATACTCGGAGAGCTGCCGCAGCGCACGCGTCGGCGCGAAGTCGAAGACAAAACAGACCGGCTTTAGGATCTCCTCCTCGTTTGGGTCGTCGCCGTTTGGATTCTTAATCGACCACGGCGACTGCACGCGGAAGGCAGCCTGGAAGTAGCTCTCAGGCGACTTCAGGTTGCGCAGCATGAGAATCGACGACCACTGCGGGACGGTGACGCCGGTCGTCAGCTTGCCGCAGGTGAGCGTGATCGTCTTCGAGTCAAAGCCGCTGCCGATCGCCTGCCGCACGGGTGGGAGCGCGTCGAGGCCGATCCCTGCCGAGGCGCCGGCCACAGCCAGCACGGTGTAGTCGTGCCAGAAGACGTTGTGCGGCATGCCGAGGAGGTTTGCCATGGCGTGGCAGGCGGCGACGTTTGGAAGCAGCCAGAGCGAGTGCTGCAGGTACGGCAGCAGCCGCATGTCCGAGTAGGGGAACGGCGGACGCGGACTTCCTGCCTTGAGATGATCCACCTGCGTCGGCGCGTACGAGCCGCGGATGATGTCCAGCCACTTCTGGACCTCGCTCGGATGCTTGAACGTCGCTGACTCACCGGAGCCCGAAGCCGCGAAGAACTCGTTGAGGTCGAACTCGTCGAACTCGCCCTGGCTGGCGATCGCGAGCAGCTCGTCAGGCATCTGGTACGTGAGGAGGCGCATCTGCGGCAGCGCGCCGTACGGGTTCCGCGCCGTTGGATTGCGGGCCGCGAACTCTTCCTTCGCGCGTTGTTCGTCGGTGTACGTCCAGTTGAAGATCTGCTCTTCGATGAACTCGCCCGTCGACAGCGCCCGGAACGGCGTCCCGGAGAGATAGAGGTACGCCTTCGTCGTGATCGGGAGGAAGTCGGCCTCCTGCTCGGAAAGCTCGGCAAGATCCTCATTGACGTTCTCGAGCCCAACCGCGTACTCAAGCTTCGCTTCCTTCTTTGCGATCGCGTCGTCCTCGCCCTCAAAGAGCTCGCGGGCGGTGTCGCGCCAGGCGCCGAAGTGGTACTCGTCGAAGACCACGAGGTCCCAGTTGACGACATGCAGCCATTCGTTCTTGGCCTTAATGTTGCCGGCCTTATCGCGCCCCAGGAGATCCTGAAACGACCCGAAGTAGACGACGGGGTTGACGGGGTCGATCTGCGTAGGGTCGCTACCCGAGGACTTCGAGAGGTACTGCCAGCCGTCGAAGTCGACGTGGGTCTCCAGATCGGTCTTCCACGCGTCCTCAACGGCAGGCTTGAAGGTCACGACGAGCACGCGCTTCGCGCCGAGGTGCTTGGCCAGCTGATAGGCCGTGAAGGTCTTGCCGAAGCGCATCTTCGCGTTCCAAAGGAAGCGCGGCACCGCGTGCATGTCCTCCTTCCAGAGCGAATGGAAGTAGTCGTGCGTGCGTCTTACGGCCTCAGCCTGCTCGCGCCTCATCGGGAACGTCTCGTGATGCGACCCGCTAAGCCGCAGCCCCAATCGGAGTTCCGTGATGGCCGCCTGCACATCGGCCACTGAGCAGCGCATCCACTCAAGCTGTGCGTTCTCGAAGCCCTTTGCCTTTAGCCGCTCGCGTACCTCGTAGTCAGTAAACACCGTGCCGTCCTTGCGCTCGGCCGGCTCATCCAGTTCGATCATCGCCTTGATGGCAGCCGTCATTGTCTGCTCGGCGACACGCGTCTTCACATCGCGCGTCGTCCTACCAACCTTCAGGAGGCCTCGATGGTCCTGGCCTTTGATCGAGTAGGCGTAGATACGCGGTCGCGCGTCCGGCTTCGGCGCGAAGACCTCCTCGATCGGCTTAGTCATCAGGCCAGTCCATCGTCCGGATCATCGTGTCGATGAACGCCGCCTCCTCCTCCGTGATGCCGTAGCGCTTTTGAAGCGCCGCGTCGCTCCACGTTTGAGTCATGGGCAGGTCGGGCACGAACGCGAAGTTCCCGGCCTTGTTGTGTTGGGCGACCTTCCGGAGAGACACCATGAAGCGAAAGAACTTGGTCCTCATGTAGTCCCTAATGTTTGCGGCAGTCGCCTCATCGCTCGCAAGCGAAGCAACAAGGTACGTCTCGGAACATGCTTCGCCCGGCGGTGCCACGAATGGGCCTACGCTGTCCCAAATCGGTAGCGGATAGTTCTCGTTACCGTCTGTGGCGGCCGGGATCAGGACTTTCCACCGATCAACCCATTCTGCGTTGGCTTCAATGTCGCCACGCCCAACCCAAGTGATCTTCCCCGACGAGTAGAGCTTGACGGGGTTGACTTTCGATTCCGCTTCTGCGCCGAAATAGTTAGTCGCAAGCCCGAACGGCTTACGCGGGCCGACCCGGTCGTCAAACGTCTCTTCACCCTTCGCTCTGACCTTCCGGAGGATCTCGACAGCCGGAATGCGCCTGACGAAGACGTCGAACTCAGACAAGGAGCGGGCTATCGGCTCACTCTCCAGTCCGCCTTGTTCGACGGTCGTGATCAGGCAGTCACCCTCATGGTCGCGATCCCAAAGAAAGAAGCTAACCCCACCATTAACATTAATCGTTGGGAACGCGTCCTTGTCGACGATGTAGTCGACGATGACGCGCAGGTGTCGGTCAGCAAGGCGGGCCGCGCGGAACTCGTCTAGACCCTTCCCTCCGACAAACCAGCGCGATGGAGTCACCATCGTGAGGAAGCGGGGATCCAGCGCGATCGCCTGCTCAATGAAGCGGTGATAGATCGGGATCGCACTTGCGGAATGCCCTGCATCCTGGATCTGATAGGGCGGGTTGCCGATGATTACGTCGAACTGCATCTCGTCTCCAAATAGCTCAGCGATCCGAACCTTGACGTCGTCGTGGTGGATGAAGGCGTAGGCGTGAGTCTCAGAGCCGTCGCCGCGGTCGAGGGTGCTCTGGCTCGCCCCGCAATAGCGGCACTTGCCGGCGGACCAGGAGTGGTCGAGAGGCTCAAACCAGATGTTGCCACCGGTCGTCTGAAAGGAGCGGACCACAGACCGCTTGCCGTCAGCCGCCTTCGAGCAGTAGATGCTGCGGCGTGCGAGCAGGCTCGTGAGGTTGGTGATCGCGATGCCGAACACCTGCTTGGTCAGGATGTGCTCCACGCGCTGCTCGAGGTCTGGAAACTCCTCCTCAAGACCGACGATGAGGCGGCTCGTGATCTCGCGGAGGAACACGCCTGACTTCGTCACCGGATCGAGGAAGGTCACGTCCTTGTCGGCCCAGATGTTTGCTCCACCGTGACTCGTCGCCCATGCCTCGGCGAGCGTGTCGAGCATCCGGTTCGCAAAGTCGGGTGGGGTGAAGACCTCGTCGTTGGAGAGGTTCGCGATGCACGTGAGCACATCGGGGTTCCGTCCTCGGAGCGCAAACGTGGCCCGCTCAGCCATGAGCCAAGTCCTTGATCGTCAGCGGCGGGTGACTCTTGATCGGCGTGAAGATCTCGTGTTTCCCGAGGTCACCAAACAGCGTGTCTTCACCGAACGATGACATCTGTGTGAGTGTGTCATACCGGAAGTCGCGCCGCTGGAAACGGCCCTTCCCGAGATATCCCCACTCAGCGAAGACAATCGGCTCACCGATATTCGTCACCATTGCCAGCGCGTCCCCGTGGACGATGTTGGCCGACAACACGTACAAGGCGGCCTTCCAGACGTCGTCGTTCTCGTCTGTGCCGAGGTAGGCGCCGAGGACCTCGACGAGGTTCTGTCGGCACTCGGCGATGTTGTCTTCGAGCAGCTCAATGCCGTAGATGCACATGAGCCCGAACAGCGCGTACTGACGCTTCTCGAAGTCGGATGTGCTGAACCGCTGCTCGACGGTCGCCAGCTTGCGCTGAAGGACCTCGACAAGGAAGTTTCCGCTTCCGCAGGCCGGCTCAAGGACCCTGGCGTCGATGCGCTCACTCTCGGCCTTCACGAGGTCGAGCATTGCCTCGACCATCCAGGGCGGCGTGAACACCTCGCCGTGATCTGCGATCCGTTGCTTCGATCGCGTGAGTGGCGTATCAGGCGGGTTGCGCATCGGCTTCAGGGAAAGTCGTCCCCACAGGGCAGTCCTGACACGGGCTCGTGTCTGAACCGGCAACCTCTGAGGCTGGTGGGCAACCTACCGGCGAGAGCGGACCGCGGCCTAGGAGACGATCCCCGAATTCCACGCTTCGTGATGCCCGCTTGATGTGAGACCGTAGCCAGCATGAGTAGCGCCGTTCAGCCCGTGACCCTCTACGTCGGCCGCTCAGCCGCCGACCCGGTCGACCTCGACGTCAAGCACTCCGGGCTGAGAATGGTGCTTGTCGGCCGCGAGGCGATCGGCGTACTCGGAGCCGAATGGCGCACGCTCGGCGTGTACTTCCTGCTAGGGCCGGCCGCGGACCCCGACCACTTCCGGGCGTACGTCGGCGAGGTCGGGAAGGGCACGCTGTTCGCCCGGCTGCAGGCGCATGTCAAGCAGAAGCAGTGGTGGAACCGGGCACTCCTCATCGCTTCGGCGAGCGACGCATTCACGTCTGCGGACATCGGCTGGCTCGAGGGGAGGCTCTACGACGTTCTCAACAACGCTGTCGCGGCCGAGCTGATGAACGGCAACCGGCCCGGCGACGACTCAATAGATGCGCGCGAGCGCGGGGTGCTCGAGGGCTACATCGAGCCGATTATGGCTGCACTCCGCGCTGTCGGGGCTCCGCCGGACACAGCGGACCAGAAGCCCGAGCCGCGAGGCCGACGAACGCCGACGCGCTACGGCGAAGGAATTCGCGACCTTCTCGAGGCCGGACTTCTAAAGCCCGGCACCCGACTCAGCGCTCTGCCTCAAGGGATCTCAAAGACGGCCGAGGTGCTCGAAGACGGGAGTCTGCTGCTTGACGGCGCCCGTTACCCATCTGTCTCAGCCGCGGCGACCACCGCAGGCCCCAACGAGACCGCGAACGGCTGGACCTTCTGGGGTGCGCCATCCGGCGACGGGAGCTTCGTGTCACTCGATCGGCTGCGGCAGCGCCTGCGCGCAGACGACCAGCGCGCCGTCACGCCTGCAACGCTGGCCCCGCCGACAGCGACACTGCGACCGGCGGGAAGACGTACGAAGCGCGGCAGTCCCCCGCGATCGAGCGTCACGCTCCGTGGCCTCCTAGACGCCGGGCTACTGGTCGCTGGCGAAGAGCTTGAGGGTCATCCGTCAGGCGTGAGCTCAGGCGCCGTGGTAACCGCAGACGGTCAGCTGGAAACCAATGGCACGCGCTATCGGTCAATCTCGGCCGCCGCGGTCGCGTGCGGCCCCTGGAAAACGGCAAACGGATGGACCTATTGGCGCGTGAGGCGCGACGGAGCTCCAGTGGCGTTGAAGGCGCTCCGCGATCAGCTCGAGCGCGACTCTCGCCCGTAAGAGCCGGGGCTTCTTCCAAGCAAGCCGTGACGCCATCGGGTCACTCTTTGTAATACGGGCCTTCTGAGTCACACTGCGTCCATGAAGGCTGACGCTCTCACTCCGCGAGACCTCTTTGACGGGAAGGTCCAGTACGAGATTCCTTCGTTCCAGCGCCCCTACGTGTGGAACGAAGAAGACCAATGGGCACCACTTTGGAGTGACGTTCGTCGCGTTGCTCTGCGACTGCTCGCATCCGATGCGGACGGCGACGCACTCGACGGCGTCTCCGGTCACTTTCTTGGAGCGGTCGTCCTGAAGGAGATCTCCGCACACGCTGGCGATGTGACGCGGCATGCGGTTATCGACGGTCAGCAGCGCATGACAACGCTGCAGATCCTCCTCGACGCCGCGCATTCGGTGGTGACCTGAACGGGGGCGGCATGCGCGGCGCCCGCGAGGGCTGCGAGGGCGAGGCCCGCGAGGGTGCAGATGGTGGCGATGCGTGTGTGAAGTCTCTCGAGGTGCGTAACCGTAGTCGATACGGGGCGTGGGCGGGGCGCGGCTCTGCGTGGGCATGAGCCCTGCGCTTTGACGGCAGTACCATCCGCCCCTCATCGAAGTCACAGGAGTTGCGTCGCCAGCCGTCGGAAAAGCGAGGTATCAGTGATGCAGTCGAGTGCTGCGGTTCAGCGAGGACGCACTGCGCTTCTTGCCCTGTCGCTCGTGGCAGCCGCCGCGCTGCTGGCAGGGCCGGCCCGGGCGCAGCAGGCGCCGAACCCGGGCTATGCGGCGCTGACGAAGGACGTCCTCGTCAACGCTGATTACTGGGATGCAAAGCCGAAGATGCTCGCCGCCGGCCTGGGATTCACGAACATCCTCGGCGTCCCCAACGCCGACTCTGCAGACCCGCTGATCGCGCAGGCCGCCGTCCAGGCGGTCTCCGGCGCGTGGAACGTGGGACTGACGTGCGCGTCAACGCCAACCCCGTCGCAGCGCGCCTACACGTCGGCGGCCAGCCCGCGGCAGATCTTCTTCAGCTACGGCGTGGCGGTGACGAACGGCTCCGGAATGCCGGTTGAGTTCTCGTGGCCGGTGCTGCCGAGCACCGTCGATCCGACGGACTTCCGCGTGACGCTGAGCGACGGATCGATCGTCACCCCGCAGGCGACATCGATCATGCCGAACATGGAGTACAACGAGCGCTCGACGGTCGTCCTGATCGGCGCCTTCGGCACCCCGTTCCCTTCCAGCGAGGGCGGCCTCTCCGTGACGAAGGTCGAGGTCGTGCGCGACGCGACACCGATGAAGCTGATCGGCCCGCGCGCGAGGAAGGTCAGCGCGGTCGGCATGAGCGCGACGAAGACGACCTCCCCGTACGACGTTCCTTCCAGCGACCCGACCACGTGGACGGGCCCGAGGCTGACGGGCGGCAAGATCTCCAGGATGTCGACCGCGGGCGAGAAGATCCCGGCGCTCTTCGGCGGCGACCTGCGCAATGACGGCGTTGATCTGTATGGCAAGGCGGCGAAGTTCCGCCTGCGCGTGCTCACGACCGGCGGATTCTCACCGGACGGGATCCGCTCGCTCTACCCGACCGACTATCGGAAGTTCTTCCAGGTCGTCGCCCGCTCACGCAGCGGCAAGCTCGTGCGGCTGATCACGCCAGGGAAGACCTACCGCATCGACGGGCATCCGCTGCGGGTCCTCGGCCTGGCCGACGTCGGCATCAAGCAGGCCTCGTACGACGCCTGCTACCGCGAGGACCACGACAACCAGATCGACATCGTGCTGAGCGGCTCGATCAAGGCCGCCGAGCGCGTGCGCACGGTCGTGATCCCCGCCACCGGCAACGGCTACCAGCCGCTCTACAACCCCGGTGGCCCGGGAACCACGCCGGTCACCGGTGTCCACTACACCAGCCCGGGCCCGCGCTCCTCACAGAAGATCGTGAACGCGCTGCGCGACCCGATGACCGTCACCTACGCCGCGCGGTAGGCGCCCCGCGCCCCGCGCCCCGGATAGGGTGGCCCCTCACCACCACCCCAAGAGAGGGGCCACATGAATCACCTGCGAGTCGCGATCTACGACGTCCTGAGCGGTACGCCCCAGGAGGTCTCCCAGACGGCCCTCCAGCCCGACGGGATGCTGGAGATTTTCCAGTCCATGCCGGGGTTCAAGGCCTACTCACTGCTGGAGGTCTCGCCGACCGAGATCATGTCAATCAGCGCATGGGACACCCACGGTGAGGCCGAGGAGGCGATCGCCGCGGCCGCCGAGTGGGTCGCGACGCACATCGCGCACCTGATCAAGCGCAAGTACAACACCTCGGCGTCCGCGCTCTTCTGGGAGGGCGCGATCGCCTGAGTGGGCGACTTAGCCCGGCGTTCAGTGGCCGCTCTCGGCCGCTGAACGCCGGTTCCGTTTGGCGCTCGGGGTAGCCTCACCGGGGATGACCGAGCAGAAGCAACACGGGGCCAAGCGCGCCATCCAGGCGACCGAGAAGGGCTTCGAACACATCGTCTTCTCGGCCCGCTGGCTGCTCGCGCCGTTCTATCTCGGGATGGTCGTCGCGCTCGGCGTCCTGCTCGTGAAGTTCGCGCAGGAGCTCTGGCATGTCGTCGCGCCGGAGGATTCGCTCAACGCCTCGGGGGTCGTGCTCGCGGTGCTGAGTCTCATCGACCTCTCGCTGATCGCCAACCTGCTGATCATCGTGATCTTCGCGGGCTACGAGAACTTCATCTCAAAGATCGACATTGCCAAGAACCACCCGGACCGGCCCACATGGATGGGCAAGGTGGATTACGGCGGACTGAAGATGAAGGTGATCGGGTCGCTCGTGGCGATTTCGAGCATCGAACTGCTCAAGGACTTCATCGAGTCGGCGAGCGGTGAGGAGCCCGCAAACCTCAAGTGGCGGATCTACATCCACCTTGTCTTCCTCGCCAGCGGCGTGCTCTTCGCACTCATGGACTACATCTCCGCCAAGCGCGAAGTGCTCGAGACCGAGCACCACATCGAGAACTCATCGGCTGCCTGAGCGCTGGGCGTAGGCGTCCGTCGCATCGCCTGACAGGACCTGATCCATCTCGACGTCCCACTGCGGGAGCGTGCTGAAGCACGTCGGGCAGCGCGCCGGAAAGTGCCCCGACCGCCGGACCATCTCCCAGAACTCGGGCTGTGACTCGGTGAAGTGGTCGCCGCACGTCGGGCAGTCGACCATCGCGCTCGAGACGACCGGGAGCTCGTCGCTGACATCGCACAGTTCGTCCTCGAACCACATGCGGCCGTGGCCGACGGCGATCGCCCAGCCGGTGATCAGGTCGCGCGCCGCCTGCGGGTCTGCGCCCACGGAGACGAAGCGCACGAGGACCTCGCGCGGGCCGTCGGGATCGCTCTCGATCACGGTGAGGTCCGCGACGTAGAGGTCGCCACCTCCGAGCTCCTCCTGTGTGCGGCCGTTGAGGCTTCGCCGCCGCGGCAGGCGCTCGGGCACGAAGGTCAGGCGCCCAGCGCGGATCGTGAGGCGCCCGCCGGGCTCGCGTTTGGTGATGTCGTGTCGGTCATTCATCGCCGAGACGGTCGCTGCCGCCTCGGCGAATCTGACATCCGGTACTCAGCGCAGGTCGAAGCGGTCCAGATCCATGACCTTCGTCCAGGCTGCGACGAACGCGTCGACGAAGGTCCCCGCGCCGTCCTCACACGCGTAGACCTCCGCGAGCGCGCGCAGCTGCGAGTTGGAGCCGAAGACGAGATCGGCGGCGGTCGCGGTCCAGCGCGGCTCGCCGGTCTGCCGGTCGACGCCCTCGTAGACGCCCTCGGCAACCGACGGGCCCCACTTGGTGCCCATGTCGAGCAGATTCACGAAGAAGTCGGTCGTGAGCTGCTGCGGGCGGTGCGTGAGCACGCCGAGCTGCGAGCCACCGGAGTTGGCGCCCAGTACGCGCAGCCCGCCGACGAGCGCGGTCATCTCCGGCGCGGTCAGCGTCAGCAGGCAGGCCTTGTCGACGAGCAGCTCCTCCGCGCGGCGCGTCTCGCCTGCGGCGCGGTGGTTGCGGAACCCGTCGTTGGCGGGCTCGAGCACCGCGAAGGACTCGGCGTCGGTCTGCTCCTGGAGCGCGTCGGTGCGGCCGGGTGAGAACGGCACGTGAAGCTCGTTTCCGGCATCGCTGGCGGCCTGTTCGACCGCGGCGCAGCCACCGAGGACGATCAGGTCGGCGAGCGAGATCTGCACGCCGCCGGCGCTCGCGGCATTGAAGCGTGTCTGGATCGCCTCGAGCGCGCCGAGCACCTGCGCGAGCTGCGCCGGGTTATTGACCGCCCAGTCCTTCTGCGGCGCAAGGCGGATGCGCGCGCCGTTGGCGCCGCCGCGCAGGTCGGTCCCGCGGAACGTGGACGCCGACGCCCAAGCAGTCGCGACGAGCTGCGAGATCGAGAGACCGCTGCCGAGCAGTTCGGCCTTCAGCGCCGCGATCTCCGGCTCCCCGACGAGCGCGTGGGTGACCGGCGGGACCGGGTCCTGCCAGATCAGCGCACCGGCCGGAACGAGCGGGCCCAGGTAGCGCGAGAGCGGGCCCATGTCCCGGTGCGTGAGCTTGAACCAGGCCTTCGCGAATGCCTCCTCGAACTCGTGCGGGTTCTCCAGGAAGTGGCGCGAAACCTGCTCGTACTGCGGATCGAAGCGCAGCGAAAGGTCGGTGGTCAGCATGATCGGCGCATGGCGCACCGACGGGTCGTGTGCGTCCGGCACCGTCCCCTGCGCGTCGGCCTCCTTCGGCGTCCACTGATGGGCGCCGGCCGGGCTCTTGGTGAGCTCCCACTCGTAGCCGAAGAGGTTCTCGAAGTAGTTGTTGTCCCAGGCGGTCGGGGTTGTCGTCCAGGCGCCTTCCAGACCGCTGGTGTATGCGTCGACCCCCACGCCGCTGCCGGCGCTGTTGATCCAGCCCAGGCCCTGCTGCTCGATCGGTGCGCCCTCGGGCTCGCGCCCGATGTGCTCCTCGCCGACCGCGCCGTGACATTTGCCGAAGGTGTGGCCGCCGGCGATCAGCGCGACGGTCTCCTCGTCGTTCATCGCCATGCGCGCGAAGGTCTCGCGGATATCGCGCGCTGCGGCGATCGGGTCGGGGGTGCCGTTCGGGCCCTCCGGGTTGACGTAGATGAGGCCCATCTGCACCGCGCCGAGCGGGTTGTCGAGCTCACGGTCGCCGCTGTAGCGCTCGTCGCCGAGCCACTCCTGCTCGGCGCCCCAGTAGACGTCCTCCTCGGGCTCCCAGATGTCCGGACGCCCCCCGGCGAAGCCGTACGTCCGCACGCCCATCGACTCGATCGCGACGTGCCCGGCAAAGATCATCAGATCGGCCCACGAAAGCCTGCGGCCGTACTTCTGCTTCACCGGCCAGAGCAGGCGGCGCGCCTTGTCCAGCGAGGCGTTGTCCGGCCAGCTGTTGAGCGGGGCGAAGCGCTGCGCCCCGCGCCCGCCACCGCCGCGCCCGTCGCCGATGCGGTACGTGCCGGCGGCATGCCACGCCAGGCGCACGAAGAACGGGCCGTAGTGGCCATAGTCTGCGGGCCACCAGTCCTGCGAGGTCGTCATGACCTCGTCAACGTCACGGCGCAGCTCGTCGAAGTCGAGTGCGCTGAACTCGCGGCCGTAGTCGAAGTCCGCGCCCATCGGGTCGGAGAGCGGCGAATGCTGATGGAGGATCGACAGGTTGACCTGCTCCGGCCACCAGCGCTGGTTGGAGCCGCCCTCGATCGTCGTGTGCGCCCCGGAGAAGGGGCACTTGCCGTTGCTCTCCGCCATGACTCACTCCTGATGTTCGATCTCTTCGGTCGCGCTCCGGGCGTTCATCCCCCGGCCGCTCGCGCCCGCGCCTGCTCTGCGATGCTCGCGTTCCCATCGGTCCAGAGCAATTCCAGCCGACGAGCTGCGATCCGCCATCCCTGATCGGTACGCCGCAGATGATCATGGTAGACCAGCGCCACGTGGAAGATCGGGCCGCCGACGGCGCCGTCGAGCACGTGCTGAGCGATCAGGTGGGTGGTGGAGCTGGCGGCATCCCCATCGAGCGCGATCCGGTGGTTGCTGACGATGTGGGAGCAGGTCTGCAACGGCTCGACGATCGCGCGCAGGTCCGCGCAGATCGCCGCGCCGCCGGTGAGCTTCGGGCCAAGCCCCGCGTAGTCGGCCTCCGCATCCTCGGTGAACGATCGAGAAAGCAGCTCCCAATCCTTCGTGTCGAGCGCGTAGGCGTAGTCCACCAGCAGGTCCACGATCTCCTGCCGGTCGCTGAGCGCCTGAGCGTCGTAGCGCGACATCGACCTACGCCTTCGTCAGCCCGGCGCGCGTGAAGTACTCCTCCGGAGTGTCCGCCGGATCCTTATAGATGCGGAACCAGCACTTGCCCGGCACGCCGGAGCAGTCGATCACCGGCCACGGATGGCCGACCGTCTCGGTCGCCACGACGTAGTGGATCACCGGGATGTGCGCGCGATAGACGGTGAAGTTCGGGTCGCTGAAGTTCAGTCCCGGGACGTTCTCGATCACGCGCAGGAAGTTCCACGGCTCCTCGTAGCGGCCATCGAGCTCCTGGCGTCCACAGGAGCCGCAGACCCGGTGGTGGATCACGAAGGCGTCGGGCTCCTCGGTGAGTGAGATCTCCGAGAAGACGCCGACCGACAGCATGAACGCCCACT
>WLNG01000089.1 GCA_009699915.1 Actinomycetota bacterium | reverse complement strand
TCCAGAGCGCTGGAAGTCCCCAAGTTCTCCTGCGGCTGATCAGCCCGCTGCGTCCCGGATTGATCGAGAGCGCTGATGGCAGCGGGTTCCTCTACCTGATCATGCCGATCCGCCTGAACGTCTGATGACGGCTGTCCGCCGCCTCAGCCTGCGCGACCTGCGCAGCTACGAGCGTGCGGAGATCGGGCTTGGTGACCACCTCACCGTCATCTATGGATCGAATGGTGCTGGTAAGACGAACCTGCTGGAGGCGCTCTATCTCGCCTGCACCGGAAGGTCGTGTCGCACAGCAAACGACCGCGAACTGGTCCGCTTCGGCGCAGCGGCCGCGCGCGTCGAGTTGGTGCTCGAGCTGGACGGTGATGAGCACCACATCGGCGTCGGGATCGCCCCAGGTCAACCGAAGCGCCTCACGGTCGATGGTTCCTCTGTAGAGCGGCTCTCAGATGTCCCGCTGCGCCCGCTGGTCGCCGTCTTTCTCCCTGATCGCCTGGAGCTGGTGAAGGGTGCACCGGCGGTACGCCGCGCACACCTCGACCAGCTTGTAGCGGCGCTCTGGCCGGGGCGTGTGATGGCACGCAGGGCATACGCGCGTGCGCTTGCGCAGCGCAACGCGCTGCTCGGCCGCCTGCGCGCCGGTCGTGGATCCGATGGGCTTGCCGCATGGGATCTGGAGCTCGGTCGCCATGCGCTCAAGCTGCGCGATGACAGGCGGAGCGCGGTCGAACGGGTCGCTCCGTTGATGGCGCAGGCCGCTGAGGAGCTCGGGCTTGTGGGCACCGTCGAGTTGCGCTACCGGCCCCGCAGCGAGGCTGTCTCCGCCGAGGCGTTCGCGGCGGAGCTCACCGAGCGGCTCTCCTCGGATCTGGAGCGCGGCTTCACCGGCCATGGTCCCCACCGCGACGAACTACTTCTGATGCGCGATGGGCGTGAACTGCGCGTCTATGGATCCCAGGGTGAGCAGCGACTCGCGCTGCTGGCGCTGCTGCTTGGAGAGCGCGACGCGCTCGCAGCGGAGCGCCGCCACCCCCCACTGCTCCTGCTGGACGACGTGATGAGCGAGCTCGACGCCGATCGCCGGCGGCTGCTCGTCGATCGGGTGGGACGCGCCGGTCAGGTGGTCATCACGACGACCGACCTGGCACACGTTCCGGGTACCGATGCGACCGGAACCGTGATCCTGGAGGTCGCTGCCGGCAGCGTCCACGAGCAGGTCGCAGCGTGAGTCGACGTCAACCGCGCCCCGCCTCACAGGCAGTTCAGCAGTTCGTGTCGGGACTGCGACCGGCGACGTCGCTCGATGAGATCCAGGTGATCTGGGCCGCCGCCGCCGGTGATGAGGTCGCGGCGCAGGCAACCCCCACGGGAGCGGCCGGCGGGGTGCTGACGGTGACCTGCACGAGCGCCGTCTGGGCCCAGGAGCTGGACCTGCTGGCGCCGGGGATCGTGGCGCGCGTGAACGCCGCGCTCGGCGAGGAGCGGATCCGGTCGCTGCGCTGTCAGTCGGTCCCGTCGCGCGGGTGGTCCAGGGGGTCGCGCTGAAGCGCGCTTTTCCACCTCATTGTCCCTGCAAATAGCGAGCTTTTACAGGGTCCGAGATCGCCTAATTCCGGGGGTCGGACTGCTATTATTCTGTTAACCAAGAATGGGCCCCCGGACCGGACTTCGCTGACGTCCGGGGCCGGGGTTTTTCACGTCAGCTGAGGCTCTATGGCGAAGAAGGAAAGCGCGAAGAAGACGGTCACTACCGCCTCGTACGGGGCGCAGGACATCACCGTCCTCGAGGGGCTTGAAGCGGTCCGTAAGCGCCCCGGGATGTACATCGGTTCGACCGGTACCCGTGGTCTGCATCATCTCGTCTACGAGATCGTCGACAACTCCGTCGACGAGGCCTTGGCGGGTCACTGCTCGCGCGTCGACGTCACGATCCACCCGGACAACTCGATCACCGTCACCGATGACGGACGCGGGATCCCGGTCGACGTGATGGAGAAGGAGGGCAAGCCGGCGGCGGAGGTGGTCCTCACGGTCCTGCACGCGGGCGGCAAGTTCGGCGATGGCGGCGGCTACAAGGTGTCCGGCGGTCTGCACGGCGTCGGCGTCTCGGTCGTCAACGCGCTTAGCGAGGAGCTGCGCCTGGAGATTCGTCGCGACGGCTTCGTCCACCAGCAGGACTACGCGCGCGGAGTTCCACAGGGCCCGCTGGAGCAGCGGGACAAGAGCGACGACACCGGAACCACGATCACGTTCGTCCCCGATCGCGAGATCTTCGACGAGCTCGTCTACGACTTCTCGGTGCTCGAGCAGCGCCTGCGCGAAACCGCGTTTCTCACGCGCGGGCTGCGCATCGCCCTCGCGGATCAGCGCCCCGAGGGTCGTTCCGTCGAGTTCCACTACGAGGGTGGAATCGAGGACTTCGTCTCCTACCTCAATGAGAACAAGGATCCGATCCAGCGCAAGGTCATCTACTTCGAGGCCGACGGGGACGAAGGTGCCGTCGAGGTCGCGATGCAGTGGAACGGCTCGTACCAGGAGTCGGTCTTTTCGTTCGCCAACAACATCAACACCCATGAGGGCGGCTCACACCTGTCGGGCTTCCGTTCGGCGCTGACCCGCACGGTGAACAAGTACGCCCGCGATAAGGGTGAGCTGAAGGAGAAGGACGAAAACCTCTCCGGCGAGGACGTGCGCGAGGGCCTCACCGCCGTCATCTCCGCGAAGCTCTCCGACCCGCAGTTCGAGGGTCAGACGAAGACGAAGCTCGGCAACCCCGGTATGCAGGGATTCGTCGAGTCGGTCGTCAACACGAAGCTCGCCGAGTTTCTCGAGGAGAACCCCGCGGAGGCGCGCGCCGTGATCCGCAAAGCGGTCCAGGCTGCGCAGGCGCGGTCGGCGGCGCGAAAGGCACGCGATCTCACGCGCCGCAAGAGCGCGCTCGAGAACTCCCGCCTCCCAGGCAAGCTCGCCGACTGCTCGGTCAAGGATCCGTCGCTCGCCGAGATCTTCGTGGTCGAGGGCGACTCGGCCGGCGGCTCAGCGAAGCAGGGCCGCGACCGCAACACCCAGGCAATCCTGCCGCTGCGCGGCAAGATCCTCAACGTCGAGAAGGCACGCATCGACAAGGTCCTGCAGAACACGGAGATCCAAGCGCTGATCACGGCGATCGGTACCGGCGTGCGCGACGAGTTCGACCTCGAACGCGCCCGCTACCACAAGGTCATCCTGATGACCGATGCCGACGTGGACGGCGCGCATATCCGCACGCTCGTGCTCACGCTCCTCTTCCGGGAGATGCAGCCGCTGATCGACGCCGGCTACGTCTACATCGCCAAGCCGCCGCTCTACAAGCTGAAGCAGAGCGGTTCGGAGCGCTACATCGAGAAGGAGCTGGAGCTCGAGGAGGTGCTGCTCGCGGACAAGTACGAGAAGTACGAGATCCACGACCGCGACGGCAAGCCATTCAAGGCCACGGAGGCGCGCTGGGCGTCTTTCCGCAAGAGTCTTAAGCGCTACGAGACGCTCTCCACTGCGCTGCGCGGCCAGCACGGCCACGAACTCGTGCGGTTCCTCGGCGAATCGGGCCTGCTGGATGGCGCCGCCGCTGATCTTCCGGGGGCGCTGAAGGTCCTCTCCGGCAAGGCGGCCGAGGCCGACCTCTTGGACACCGTGGTGCTCGAGCAGGATGGCGCGCTGATCCTGGCGCGCGGCGTCGAGCGGCGCACCGGGCTTGCCCAGACGCATCGCATTCCCGCCACGCTCTTCGAACAGGGCGAGTACCGCAGCTTCCTGAAGGTTCACAAGGACCTCGTGGAGCTCACCGGAACACCGGCGTTCACGGTCACACTTGGTGACCGCAGCGAGATCGCACCGTCGTTCGGAGCGCTGCGCCAGGCGGTCGTTTCGCTGGCCTCGCGCGGCGTTCAGCTGAGCCGTTTCAAGGGCCTCGGCGAGATGAACGCCGAGCAGCTGCGCGAGACAACCATGGATCCGGCGACTCGCACGCTCCAAAAGGTGACGATCGACGATGCCACCGCAGCCGACCAGATCTTCTCGAAGCTCATGGGTGACGTCGTGGAGCCGCGACGTCAGTTCATTGAGGACAACGCCCGCGCCGTCGTGAACCTCGACGTCTAGGAAGGACCGAATGGCCTCCGCAGATGTGCTGATCGACCGCTTCGAGCCTCGTGCGCTCGAAGACGAGATGAAGACGGCGTACCTCGACTACGCCATGTCGGTGATCGTTGGGCGCGCACTGCCCGACGTGCGCGACGGCCTCAAGCCGGTCCATCGCCGCGTGCTCTACGGCATGTCGGAGCTCGGACTCGGTCCGACGCGCGGCTACGCGAAGTGCGCCCGCATCGTCGGCGAGGTGATGGGCAACTACCACCCGCACGGCGACTCCGCGATCTATGACGCCCTGGTGCGCATGGCGCAGGATTTCTCGATGCGCTACCCGCTCGTCGACGGTCAGGGCAACTTCGGCTCCGTCGACGACGACCCGGCCGCCGCGATGCGGTACACCGAGGCCCGCCTCACGCGGCTCGCGATGGAGATGCTGCGCGATCTCGACATGGACACGGTCGACTTCGCGCCGAACTACGACGGGCGCACCCAGGAGCCGCTCGTCATGCCGGCTCGCTATCCGAACCTGCTGGTCAATGGCTCATCCGGGATCGCCGTCGGGATGGCCACCAACATTCCGCCGCACAACCTCGGGGAGGTCATTGCCGCGACCCTCGCCTTCATCGACGATCCGGAGATCTCGCTCGACGGGCTGATGCAGCACATCAAGGGCCCCGACTTCCCGACCGGCGGCACGATCATCGGTTGGCAGGGCATTCGGGACGCCTACGAGACCGGCCGCGGCCGCGTTCGCGTCCGCGCCAGGGCGCACACCGAGCCGCTCTCGCAGGGCAAGGAGGCGCTGGTCGTCACCGAGCTGCCCTACATGGTCAAGAAGGGCGGAGACGGCGGGCTGATCCAGAAGATCGCCGATCTCGTCCACGACAAGAAGATCACCGACATCACCGACCTGCGCGACGAGACCGATCGCCACGGCATGCGGCTCGTGATCGAGCTCAAGCGCGACGCGATCCCCGAGGTCGTGCTCAATCAGCTCTACAAGCACACCTCGATGCAGTCGACGTTCGGTGTCAACACCGTCGCGCTGGTCGACGGGGTGCCGAAGACGCTTCCGCTGCGTGAGTTGCTGCACGCCTATATCGCCCATCAGCGCGAGGTCGTCGTCCGGCGTGCGAAGCATGAGCTCGGTCTCAAGGAGGCGCGAGCCCACGTCCTCGAGGGCCTGCTGATCGCGCTGGACAGCCTTGACGCGGTGATCGAACTGATCCGAAGCTCGAAGGATCGCGAGACCGCGCGTGAGGAGCTCATCTCCCGCTTCGGGCTCAGCCAGATCCAGGCGACGGCGATCCTCGACCTGCGGCTCTCCCAGCTGACGGCGCTGGAGTCCGACGCCATCAAGTCCGAGCACAAGGACGTCACCGAGCGCATCCGGGAGTTGCGCGAACTGCTCGGGGACGAGCAGCGGGTGCTCGATCTGATCAAGGAGGAGCTGACGGAGATCGGCCAGCGGTTCAGCGACGATCGCCGGACGGAGATCTCCGCGACCGAGGACGACCTCTCGATCGAGGACCTGATCGCCGACCAGCAGATGGTGATCACGATCACCAACTCCGGCTACATCAAGTCGCTGCCGCTTGCGACATATCGCCAGCAGCAGCGTGGCGGCCGCGGCGTGACCGGGATGGACATGAAGGACGGGGACTTCATCGAGCACCTCTTCGTGTGCTCGTCTCACGACTACCTGCTCTTCTTCTCCAACCGCGGCAAGGTGTATCGCTCGAAGGTCTACCAGCTGCCCGAGGCTTCGCGGACGGCGAAGGGCCGCGCGCTGGTGAACGTGCTGCCGCTGCGCGACGGCGAACGCATCCAGTCGGTGCTCTCCACCCGCGACTTCGGCGAACGCAAGTACCTCGTCTATGCGACCCGCAACGGGATCATCAAGAAGACCGAGCTGATCGCCTACAACACGCCGATCAAGGCCGACGGCATCATCGCGATCAAAATCCGCGAGG
>WLNG01000088.1 GCA_009699915.1 Actinomycetota bacterium | reverse complement strand
GAGGAGGGCCCGCCGCCTGGCGAGGGGCCGCTCGCGGGGCAGACCTTCGTCCTGACCGGAACACTCCCGAGCCTCACGCGCGAGCAGGCGGCTGAACGCATCGCAGCGGCAGGGGGACGGGTCACGAGCGCGGTCTCGAAGCGGACGAGCTTTCTCGTCGCCGGCGAGAGTGCCGGTTCTAAGCTCGAGAAGGCCGAGCGGCTCGGTGTCCCGGTGCTCGGCGAGGCAGCGCTCCTCGCCCTTCTCGGCTGAGCGGCCCGCTCCAGTTGCGCTGGCGCTCAGGCGCGCCAAGTCCACGGCGGCGTGACCGGCGATCACGCCCGATCTGCTGCGTACCATTGGACCATGGGAAAGGTCGTGGGAATCGAAGAGGCGCAGGGCCGCGGTCCCGCACGCAGGTCGGGACGTAAGCACACGTCGAAGACTGCTCTCGTTCTCGGGGGCGGCGGCTTTACCGGGGGGGTGTACGAGATCGGGGCCCTGCGGGCGCTCGACCTGCTCGCCGTCAATCGCACCGTCAATGAGTTCGACGTGTACGTCGGAACGAGCGCCGGGGCGTTCGTCGCGGCGCTCACGGCCAATGGGGTGACGCCCGAGGAGATGATGCGGGTCGTCAACCGTCAGCCTCCGACGACCTTCCGCGACATCGAATTGAGCACGCTGCTGCGCCCCAACCTGCTGGGATTCGCGCGCACCGGCGCACTGCTTCCGCTGCGCCTCGCGCGGCTTGCGCGCGAGCTCGCGCCGAACTGGCGCTCGATCTCGGTGATGGATATCGCGCTCGGGCTCGCCGGCGACCTGCCGCCCGGCATGTACTCCGGCTCGGGCATCGAGTCCTACCTTCGCCAGGTCCTCGCGGAGCCGGGGCGCACCGACGACTTTCGCGGCGTCTCTCCCGAGCTCTATCTCACCGCGACCGATCTCGATAGCTGCGAGCGGATCGTCTTCGGCTCCGACGGTTGGGATGACGTTCCGATCTCCACCGCTGTGCGCGCTTCAACGGCGCTGCCAATGGTCTTCGAGCCGGTGCGCGTGCGCGGCCGCGAGCTCGTCGATGGGGGCATCGTCTCGACGACGCACGTGGACATCGCGGTGCAGGCTGGCGCAAAGCTCGTGATCGTCGTGAACCCGCTGGTTCCCTACATGGGACAGACGGCACCTGAAGGAGCGCCGCGGCACGTCAGTGAGATGGGGCTCGCCCAGATCGGGTACCAGAGCTTCAAGCTGATCGCCCACCAGCGCCTCCACGAATCGGTGAAACAATGGAAGTCGCGCTACCCGGACGTCGACATCGTGCTGATCGAGCCGACCGTCGACGACCAGCTGATGTTCGAGACGTCGATCATGGACTTCACCAAGCGCGTGGCGATCGCGCGGCACGGCTTCCAGTCGGTGACGCTGCGTCTCGCCGAGGACTACGACTATTACCGCGAGACGCTGGCGCGGCACGGGATCCGGATCTCCGCAACGCGCGTGCGCAAGGTCGTCGAGCAGGCGACGGCAGAACGCGAGCGCACGCGGGCTTGGCGGCGCATCCTCGAGCAGACGACGAGCACGCTGCTGCGCCAGTCGGGGGTTGAAGAGCCCGTCGAGGGCGCGACCAGCGCTCGCGGCTAAGGCCCGCGGGCTCAGCCGGCGAGAGCGTCGCGCAGAGCAGCGGCGAGCCGGTCGGTCGCCGCGCTGTCCTGCAGCGCCGCGCGCACGTGGCGTGGGCCGCCGAGCGGTCCGCCGGCGCGCACGAGGATCTTCACTCGCGCAAGGCGGCCGGCAAGCTCGGCTCCGTCGAGTCCAGCTGCGGCGAGCCAGATGACGTTGGCGTTGCTGGGCGTGAGCTCCAGCGGCAGATCGCGCAGCGCGTCCGTAAGACGCCGGCGCTCGGTCGCAACGCGAGCGGTCCGCGCTGCCAGCGTTCCGCGCCCGTGACGGAGCGCCGCCAGCACCCCTGCCTGCGCGATCTCCGGGATGCCGAGTGCCGGAGCGAGCTGCTCAAGCAGTGAGCCGCTCTCTGGGCCGCCGACCACGTACCCGCAGCGCAGGCCTGCAAGGCCCCACGCCTTCGAGAAGGTCCGCACAACGAGCATCCGGGGGTTGTTGTCCGTCAGGCGCAGCGCGGCGTCGGTCGCCTCGGCATCGACGAAGTCACGCAGGGCCTCGTCGAGGACGAGGATCACCCGTTGCGGGAGGGCCGTGAGCAGATCGCGCAGCGAGGCCTCCCCGAGCAGCTCGCCCGTCGGATCGTTGGGGTTGCAGAGCACGAGCAGCCGGGTCTTGGGCGTGACCGCTGCGAGCAGCGCGCCCGCATCGAACGCTGGGACCGGTACGAGCGTTGCGCCGGCCCGCTGTGCGAGCGCCGGATAGAGCGCGTACGAGGGCCACGGTGTCAGCACCTCGTCGTCCGGCGAGAGCAGCTCGCGCGCGATCCCAGCGAGCAACTGCGAGGCCCCTTCTCCCACGGCGATCCGCTCGGCAGCGATGTGGTGCAGCCGCGCGATCTGTGATCGCAGCTCATCGGTGTCTGTGGGGTAGCGGTGCAGCCCGGCGCGCGCGGCAAAGGTGACCGCGTCCACCACAGCCGAGGGCGGGACCTCATGCCATGTGGTGCGCGTCAGATCGAGCGGGGCGATCACGCCCAGCGCCGTGCGGCGGCGCGCGTCGGCGTCCTCGCGCAGCATCGCCGAGCGCTCCGCTTCGCTGAGCGCCTCGAAGCGCCGGTAGCGGTCCCGCAGGCCCACCGTGTCAGCCGGTCTTCGGGTTGAGGGAGTTGGCCAGGCCGCCGCCGAAGATCATCCACGCTCCGAAGAGAAGGGCCCCGGCCAGCGCCGTGTAGGCGAAGACGCGCCCGATCGCGCCCTCGCGCTGGTCGAAGCCCGCTGCGCGGCGTACGAGGATCCAGGCGTAGTCGAGCCGCTTCAGCAGCGTGAGGGCGAGGAAGAGCGTCAGCAGGATGAAGACGAAGGCGACGACCACTGCGAGGAAGCTGCGCGTGGAGAGAAAGGAGATATGCGCCACGACCCAGAGCCAGCCGAGCGGTATCGGACCCCAGAAGAGCAGGTTGATCACGACCATCGCCGCGAGCAGCAGGTGCGCCAGCAGCGCGTCACGGCGCCGGCTGCGCGGATCGCGCTCCCCTGGGTCCTCGCGGTAGCGCAGTGGCCGGGTTCCGGGCCGGCGGCCGACGAAAAGACCGCCGTTGTCGGTGGGATCGGTCCGCACACCCCGAAGGGTACGCGTCCGGTCAGTCCTCGTAGAGGGCGTTGAAGAGCTGCGCGTACTTCTCGTTAACGATGTTGCGCTTGACCTTGAGGGTCGGGGTGAGCTCGCCGGTCTCTTGGCTGAGGTCGTGATCGAGGATGAAGAAGCGCTTGGCCTGTTCGACCTGCGCGTAGTGCGTGTTCGCGTTGTCGATTTCGGCCTGGACCATTGCGATCACCTGCGGGTTGGTGCTGAGCGAGGCGAGCGAGGTGTCCTCGATCGGCGGATCGGCGACATTGGTCGCCCACGGGACGATCTCCTCCTCGTCGAGCGTGATCAGCAGCACCGGGTAGGGCCGGCGGTCGCCGTGCATCACGGCCTGGCTGATGTAGCGCGTCTGCTTGAGGTCGTTCTCGAGGTTCGCGGGCGTGAGGTTCTTGCCGCCCGCGGTGATGATGATGTCCTTCTTGCGGCCGGTGATCGAGACGAAGCCGTCCTCGTCGACCGAACCGAGATCGCCGGTGTGCAGCCATCCGTCGACGACAACGCCGAAGCTCGCGTCGGCGTTGTTGTGGTAGCCGCTGAAGATGTTCGCGCCCTTGATCAGGATCTCGCCGTCCTCGGCGGTCTTCACCTCGACGCCCGGCAGCGGCCGGCCGACGGTGCCGAACTTGTGGAACTCGGGCATGGAGGTCGTGGCGACCGTTGCGGTCTCCGTCATCCCGTAGCCCTCCATCACGGGGATGCCTGCACCCCAGAAAAAGCGCAGGATCTCCGGTGCGATCGGCGCAGCGCCGGTGACGGCCTGCTCGAGTCGGCCGCCGAAGAGGCTCTGCACGAAGTGCGCGATCGCGGCCAGCGAGCGGCCCTGTTCATCACCTTCGATCGGAGTGTTCCAGCGCTCCATCAGATCGTCCGGAACCGGCTCGCCCGCGGTCTGGAGGTCATGAATGCGGCCGCCGAGCTCGGAGATCGCGGCGAGCACCGGGGGCGGGATCTGCCCCTGGGCGAGCGTGTAGAGCTTCTCGAAGATGCGCGGCACCGACGGCAGGTACGTCGGCTTCACCGCCATGACCTCGCCGATCACCTGCTTGGTGTCCCCGCCGTAGTAGGCGATCGTCGTTCCCGTGTCCACCGACGTCAGCTGGATCAGCAGCGCGAATGCGTGCGCGAGCGGCAGGAAGAGGTAGACCATCTCCCCGTCCCCGTTCAGCATCCGGCGCGCGCCGACCATGTCGATCACGGCGCGGTAGTTGCGGTGCAGCAGTACGCAGCCCTTCGGCGGTCCCGTGGTGCCGGAGGTATAGATGAAGGTGTAGGGGTCGTCGCCGGAGACGGACTCGTGGCGCTCCTGATACTCACGCTCGTCGCGTTCGCGGCCCTGGGCGCGCAGGTCCTCGAGCAGCACGACACCTTCGCCCGACGCCTCGCCCTCGATCACGACGATGAAGCGCAGGCTCGGCAACGAGGCGCGCACCTGCTCGATCTTCGCCAGCTGGGCGGCGTTCTCGACGACGATCCCGGCCGACTCCGAGTCACCCGCGACCCACTGGCACTCGCTCGGCGAGTTGGTCGGGTAGATCGGGACGACGACGCCGCCCGCGCCGCTGATCGCCAGCGAGCAGTACGTCCACTCCGGGCGGGTGTCGGCGAGGAGGGAGACGCGCTCTCCGGCCTCAAGGCCGAGGCCGATGAGGCCGCGGGCGATTTCGGAGACGATCCCGCCCGCCTCGCGGAAGCTGACGTCGACCCAGTCCTCGCCGGACTTGCGCCGCACCAGCGGCGCGTCGCCGTAGCTCGCGGCGGCGAGCACCATGAGGTCGGCGATCGTCTGGGATCCTGTCGTCGGCGCGCTGCCTGCCTCCATGAGATACCTCTCCTGCGTCGGGGGCGCGATTCTACGCGGGAGCGCCCTAACGGTGGGTTTTTCCGGGTGCGGGCCCGGCGCCCGCTCAGATCGGATTCGGGACGTCGATGAAGCGGTGGGTGATGCCGAAGCGCTGCGCAAGGTGGTCGCCGAGCGCCTTGATGCCGAACGTCTCGGTTGCATAGTGGCCGGCGGCGACGAAGTGGATGCCCGCCTCCTGCGCCTGGAGCATCACGCGCTCGGCGGGTTCGCCGGTGAGGAAGGCGTCGAGACCCGCCTCGATCGCATCGCCGAGATGGCCGGCGGCGGCGCCGGAGACGATCCCGATCGTCCGAATGCGGTCCGGCCCGGCGGTGAATGCGAGTGGCTCGCGGCCCCCGGTGGCGGCGCGTACGCGGTCGAGCAGCTCCCCCGGCGCGATCCCGTCCGCGGGGAACGTCGCGCCGACGCCGATTCCGGCCGCGAATGGCTCCCAGGAGGCGGCGCCGAGCTCCCGCGCGAGCAGCGCGTTGTTGCCGAGCTCTTGGTGGCCGTCGAGCGGCAGGTGGTAGGCGGCGAGTGAGCAGTCCGCGTCGAGCAGCAGGCGCAGGCGCCGCGCGGCCGGGCGGTCGAGCGCCTGCGGCGCCCCGCGCCAGAAGAGGCCGTGGTGGACGAGAATCAGGTCCGCGCCCTCGGCGATGGCGTGCTTGAAGAGCTCGGCGCCCGCCGAAACGCCCGTGATGACGGTCTGGATCTCCTCGCGGCCGGGGACCTGGAGACCGTTCGGGGCGTAGTCGTCGAAGCGCTCAGGCTCGAGGAGCCGGTCGAGCTCGCCGATGATCTCGGTCAGTGTGGCCATCGGCGGCGACGCTATCGCACGGACGAGGCGCCCGGCGGTGAGGGGTCTCTCAGCCCCGTCGTGCCATACTGACGCCGACCTCGGGGCGTGGCGCAGCCTGGTAGCGCGCACCGTTCGGGTCGGTGAGGTCCTCGGTTCGAATCCGAGCGCCCCGATAGCGAAGGCCCGTCCGCATCCTGTGCCGACGGGCCTTCGTCGTTCTGCG
>WLNG01000087.1 GCA_009699915.1 Actinomycetota bacterium | reverse complement strand
GCGCCCAACGCGATCAGCGCGATGCCCGCGACCACGGCGAGCGCGCCGTCGAGCGCGCCGTCGCCGCGGCTGAACCCGTCGGAGAGCAGGTACGGACCGACGCCCATCTCCAGGACGGGTCCGACGAGCAGGAAGCCGAGGCTCCCGAGGATCGCTCGACGATGACGCATCAGCGCATCGTCTCGCATGGCGGCGTCTTCCCGCCGGCACCCTCACGGCGCCGGCGGGAAGGCCACCGAATGCGTTACGCCTTCGCGTGCTCCGCGTTGCGCTCCGTGGCCTCAGCGAGAGCGTCGGCCTGCAGCCCGTTCACGGCGGGGCGCGACTCGAGCTCGGCTGCGTGCTTCTCGGCGGCGGCGGCGAGCGCCTCGGCCTGGAGCTCGTTCAGCACCGGCCGCATTTCGCGAGCCCACTGCTCGCTGGCGAGCGGACGCTCGGACTGGCCTTGGAACTCGGGCATGACCCACTGAGCGAACAGCTCGTAGTGGCGGCGTGTCGCCGCGGGATTGCCCCACTCGTGAGCCATCATCAGGTAGGTCCCGAAGCCGCCGTTCGACTGGTCCTCGAGACGGCGAATCTGACGGACCGCATCCTCGGCCGTGCCGATGACACCGCAGCCGCTGTCGTTCACCCAGGCGATGCGCTCCTCGATGCTGTCGCCGGCCGGGCAGAACTGCGGCGCCGCCGCGGTCTTCTGGAGATAGTCGAACCAGTTGTTGATGCCGTAGCGGCAGTCCTCGAGCGCCTGCTCCTTCGTCTCCGCGATGAACATCGGACCGACGAGCCGCCAGTCGTCGCGGCTGACGCAGGTGTTGAACTCACTCGCGCGCTGCTCCGCCACGTCCCAGTGCATCGCGAGCATGTCGGCGCCGATGTCCATCGTCGCGCCGATCGAGACGAGGCCGAGGCCGTGCTGGCCCGCGATCCGCGGGCCGGTCGGCGACTGGATCGCCGCGATCACGATCTCCGGACGGTCAGAGAACGGGCGGATCTGGACGCGCGCGCTGTGGAGCTCGTAGCGGTCGGTCGTGACCGTGACGGGCTCATCGCCGTGGATCAGCTGGATGAGCACGCCGACGTCGTGCGCGAGCGCGTCGCGCTGGGTCGACGGATGGATGCCGAGCATCGAGGCGTCGGTCGGAAGCGAGCCAGGCCCGAGGCCGAGGATCGCGCGCCCGCGCGTGAGATGGTCGAGCAGCATGAAGCGCTCGGCCAGCCAGAGCGGGTTGTGGTAGGGGATCGAGACGACGCCGGAGGCGACCTTGATCTGCTTGGTCTGAGCCGCGACGTGCGCCATGAACATCAGCGGATCGCCGATGATCTCGCTGCCGCCGGAGTGATGCTCGCCGAACCAGATCTCGTCATAGCCGAGCTCGTCGAGCCACTGCGCGGCCTGCAGGTCGCGCTGGTAGGCATACGTCGGGTTCTCGCCCGGGACGTGGAACGGGGCCAAGAACGCCCCGAACTTCATTCGCTTGCGCTTAGGCATTTGCCGTCTCTCCTCCGTTGCTTTCCGGCGATCGAGTCACCGTCGTGAATGATCTCAGGTATTTCCTATAACTAGAAATTGCGTCCGTTGACGACCCAGCCACCGTCGACCGAGATGGTCTGTCCGGTGAGGAAGTCGCCGTCCTCGCTGAAGCATGTGGCCATCATCGCCGCAATGTCGCGGGGCTGCCCGAGGCGCTTGATCATGTGGGCGTTGGCGCACATCTCGCGCGCCTCGTCGCCAATGTCCTGAAGGATCGGCGTGTCGGTGGTGCCCGGGCAGATCGAGTTGATGAGGATGTTGTCGGGCGCGTAGGTCAGCGCCGCCTGCTGGGAAAGGCCGATCACTCCGCGCTTGGCGGCGCAGTAGGCCGCGAGGTTCTCCAGGTTCGCGCGCAGCGCGGAGAGCGAGGAGATGTTCACGATGCGCCCGCCGCCGCGCTGCTGCATCTGCGGGATCACGGCCTGCATGCCCAGCCAGACGCCCTTGAGATCGGTGTCGATCACGTAGTCCCAGCCCTCATCGGTGAGGCCCACGACCGTGTCGGGAGAGATCGTGTTGACGACGCCCGCGACGTTGCCGAGCAGGTCGACGCCGCCGTGGCGCTCGACCGTGTCGGCGACCAACGCGTTCCAGTCCTCGCGCAGGCGCACGTCCATCACGTAGTGGCTGGCGACGCCGCCGGCGGCCTCGATCGCAGCAGCAACACCGGTGTCCTCCTGGCGATCGGCGATCACGACCTTGGCGCCCTCCGCGGCCATGCGGTGCGCGCAGCCTTCGCCGATGCCCTGGGCACCGCCGGTGATGATCGCGACCTTCCCTTCAAGCCGACGCATGCGCCGCTTCCTCCCGTTGTTTGTGACGGATCCGGTTTCCCGGTCGATCGTGGCGGCAAGCTACCCGCGCGCTGGCGCGTCATCAGCCCGCGCGCGACGAACGCCTGTAGAGGCCGACAAGCGCCGGAGCAGGCAGCAGGCCTGAAAATCGCCGTGCGCATGGAAAGATCAGTGTCCTGAGCGCTTGGCTCGGAGTCGAGAGGGAGACCGAAGTTGGCGCAGATGGACGCGCGCGGCTACCGCCGCTATTGGGACGAGGAGCGCGAGACGCGTGACCCTGCACGCCGTGACGTGCTGATCCTCGAGCGCATCCAGCATCAGCTGCACTACGCCTACGAGCGCCTCCCCTTCTACCGGCGCCACTACGACACGGCAGGCTTCCACCCTGATCAGGTGCAGAGTCTCGCCGACTTCACGGCCAAGGTCCCGATCATCACGAAGAAGATGCTGGTCGAGGACCAGCGCGACAACCCGCTCTTCGGGACCTACCAGGGCGACGTCGCCGACGACGACGTCGCACGCATCCAGGGGTCCTCGGGGACCTCGGGAATCCCGACCTTCTACCGCGTCTCGCGCCGCGACTGGGAACGTGCGGCCGACGTCCATGCGATGGCTCAGTGGGCCGCGGGCCTGCGCCCCTGCGACATCGCCCAGATCTCGTTCCCGTTCAGCCTCTTCTTCGGCGGCTGGGGCGTGATCCAAGGGGCGGAGCGAGTCGGCGCCAGCGTCTTCCCGCTCGGGCCGATCGAGTCCGACCGCCAGCTCGAGCTGATGTTCAAGCTGGGCGCGACGTGCTTCTCGGCGACTCCCTCGTACTGCCTGCACCTGATCGGCGTGGCCGAGCAGCTCGGCCTCGACCTCGCCTCCGGGCCGGTCCAGCGCCTGCTGGTCGGCGGTGAGCCCGGAGGGTCGGTGCCCGCGACCGTCGCGCGGATCACCGAGGCCTGGGGAGCGAGCGTCCATGACGCGGGCTCGACGTCGGAGATGTACCCCTTCCAGACGAACATCACGACCGAGGCGCTCAACGGCGTGATGCTCTTCACCGACGAGGTCTACACCGAGATCGTGCACCGCGACGATCCGCACCAGCCGCTGCCGGACGGCGAGCGCGGCGCGATCGTCTACACGCACCTGTGGCGCGACTCGCAGCCGATGATCCGCTTCTGGCCCGGCGACGAGACCTACATGACGCATGAGCCGAGCAGCTGCGGCCGCACCTACCCGCGCCTGCCCGAGGGCATCGTCGGCCGGCTCGACGACATGCTGATCATCCGCGGCGCCAACGTCTACCCCTCGAACATCGAGGCCGGCCTGCGCAGCACGGACGGTCTCGGAGCCGAGTTCACGATCACCGTCGAGCGGCGTGGCGTGCTCGACGAGATGACGGTGCAGGCCGAGCTCTCGCCCGAGACGGCGGCCGAGCTGGCGACGCTCTCTGCCGACGATGCTCAGGCCCGGCGCGCCGCGATCCGTGCCGAGGCCGAGCGGCAGCTGAAGGCGCAGACCCAGATCCGCGTGCCGGTGGAGCTGCTCGAGCCGGGGGCGCTGCCGGAGACGGTCTTCAAGGCGCGCCGCGTGATCGACCTTCGAGGAGAGGCCACCTGATGTCCGCACCCGACACGTCCCTGAGCCCGGACCCGCGCCCGCAGATCGAGGAGGGCCCGAGCGGCGCGCAGGTGTCGGGCTCCCTCTGCGGCGCCTGCGGCTACGCCGTCGCACTAGAGCGCCCGCGCTGTCCGGTCTGCCATGCCGACCGCCTCGAGCCGCGCCGCTTCGGCCCGGGCGGGACCGTCTGGTCTTCGACGGTGGTGCGCATCCCGGTCGCCGGGCGCACCCCGCCGTACACCCTCGCCTATGTGAATCTTGACGAGAACGGTCCACGCATCCTCGCGCACGTGATCGGCTCGGACGCGGCGCCGGCCGTCGGCGCGCGCGTGCGGCTGACCGGCGTTGGGGCGGACGGCGACGCGGAGGTGGAGGCGGCATGAGCGGGGTCGCGATCTGGGGCGTTGGCACCTCGCGGTTCGGACGCCAGCCGGACGAGAGCCCGGCGTCGCTCGCCTGGAAGGCGGTGCTCGAGGCGCTCGCCGACGCCGGAACCGACAGCGTCGACGCCGTCTGGGTCGGCACCTGCTTCGGCGCGCCGGGAACGGCCCAGCGCGCGCTGCACGCGGCAGGTATCACCGAGGTCCCGATCGTCACCGTGGAGAACGCCTGCGCGAGCGGCACGACCGCACTGCACGAGGCCAGCGAGGCGGTGCGCACCGGGCGCTATGAGCGCGTGCTCGCCCTCGGGATCGAACATCTGACCTCGACCTTCGCGGGCGCGATTGAGCCGGAGCAGGGCGACACCGAAGGCGCCTCCGGGATGGCACTACCGAGCATCTACGCGATGTCCGCCGCCCGCTACGTGGCCGAGCACGGCGTCACCCACGAGCAACTCGCCGCGGTGGCCGTGAAGAACAGCCGGCACGGCGCGCTGAACGAGCGCGCGATGCGCCGGGGCGAGCTCACGGTCGAGCAGGTGCTCGGCTCGCGCATGGTCGCCGACCCGCTCACCCTGCTGCAGTGCTGCTCGCTCTCCGACGCAGCCGCCGCCGCGGTGCTCGGCCCGCCGCGAGACGAGCCGCGCGACGTGCGCATCCGCTCGTCGGTCCTGCGCTCCGGCGCGCTCTGGGACCAGCGGACCGACCACGTCTGGGGCTACGAGATCGTGCGCGAGACGGCTTCCGCAGCCTACGAGCAGGCCGGCATCGGCGTCGCCGACGTCGACCTCTTCGAGGTGCATGACGCGTTCACGATCGGCGAGATCGTCACAACCGAGGCGCTCGGCCTTGCACCCGAGGGCGAGGGCGCCGCGCTGCTCGACAGCGGGACGACCGCACTCGGCGGGAGCACGCCGGTGAACCCGTCCGGCGGGCTGCTCGCGCGCGGCCATCCGCTGGGCGCCACGGGGCTCGCGCAGACCGCCGAGATCACCTGGCAGCTGCGCGGCGAGGCCGGTCCGAGGCAGGTCGAAGGGGCGCGAATCGGCGTGGTCGAGACGATGGGCGGAGGGGTCTCCGGCATCGACGGGAACGGCGCGGTCGTAGCCGTGCTCGAGGGCTAGGATCGCCGACATGTCCGAGGCGACCGCCCCGCTCATCGACGATGATCTCCTCGGCGAGGCGGCGCTCGCCGATCCACACTCGGCGCTGGCGGTCGTTCGCGAGCACGATCCGGTCCACTGGAATCCGGTCCTGCGCGCCTGGCTGATCACGCGCCACGAGGACGTCACTGCCGGCTTCCGCGATCAGGAGCGGCTCTCCTCCGATCGCATCACGCCGGTCTTCGAGCAGAAGCTCTCGCCCGAGGAGCGCACCACCCGCGCGCCGACCTTCGAGATCCTTCAGCACTGGCTCGTCTTCCGCGATCCGCCGGACCACACGCGGCTGCGCGCGCTGATGCGCATGGCGTTCACGCCGCGCGCGGTGGAGCTGCTGCGCCCGCGCGTGGACGAGATCGTCGGCGAGCTGATCGACTCGGCACTGGAGCGCGGTGAGATCGACATGGTCCGCGACTTCGCGTACCCGATCCCCGCGATCGTCATCGCCGAGATGCTGGGCGCCCCGCCCGAGGACCGCGATCGCTTCAAGTCGTGGTCGGACGACATCACCGTGCTCGTCTTCGGTGGCGAGAACACTCCTGAGCGCAAGGCTCAGGCTCAGCATGGCCTGACCGAGCTCGCCGACTACCTGCGCCACCTGATCAAGCGCTTCCGTTCGGAGCCGGGCGACAACCTGCTCAGTGCACTCGTCGCGGCACAGGACCACGACGACCGCCTCACCGACGACGAGATCCTGTCGAATGCCACGCTGCTGCTCTTCG
>WLNG01000086.1 GCA_009699915.1 Actinomycetota bacterium | reverse complement strand
CTGCAACTCCTCAGGATCGCCGAAGAGATCCCCGAATCCACCCATGCCTTCCATGCTTCAATCGTAGCCATGCCGCTGACCGTCCCCGGAGCAGGAGTCGACCTGGAGGCCCACGTCGTCGGAGAAGGGCCGAGCGTCCTGCTCGTGCACGACATGGCCGACGGCCCCGAGCGCATGATGCGCCTGGCTGCGCAGCTCGCCGAGCCGGTCAGGGCCATCGCCTATGCCCGTCGGGGATACCGCGGCAGCGGCGCGCCGGAACCGTACGCCGGCACGACCGTCGCCGAGCAGGCCGAGGACGCCGCGTCGCTGATCGGTGCGTTCGGGGCCGCAGGCGCGATCGCGCTGGGCGAGGGATTCGGGGCGCTGATCCTGCTGGACCTCCTGCTGCGCCACCCGGGGCTCGTGGCGAGCGCCGTGCTGGTCGATCCGCCGCTCTACGCGTTCGCCCCAGAGAGCACGCGCGAACTCGCAGGCGAGCGCGGAGAGATGCAGGACGCGATCGCGGCGGGCGGGCCGCAGGGAGGAGTCGCCCGCTGGCTCCGGGACCGACCGGGCCGCGACGAGGAGCTCGCGCAGCGCGACCACCACGCCTTCTACGCCGACTACGCCGGGCTGGCGACGCTGCCGCTCACCCGCGCAGACCTGCGTGGCATCGCGGAGCCGCTCGTGCTGCTCACCGGGCCGCAGTCAACGCGCGCTGCGCTGCTTGCCGCTGAGGGCGTGAGCAGCCTGCTCCCCGGCGCGCTACGCCGCGAGGACTGCGACCGGGCTGGGGCGCTCGAGCGTCTGCGCGCAGTGGCTACTTGACGCGGCGCGCCAGGTACTGGTGCCCTGCGGTGACCTTGATGGTCTTGTGCCGGGCGTAATCCCGGACCTCGACGACGCCGCGCTTGACCTTGACGAGCGTCCCCGAGCACGAGTCCTCGACATACCAGATCGTTCCGCGCACAATGGCTGCGCCGGAGCTGCCGGAGGTCTGGAAACGGCCCTTGCCGTTGCCCCAGAGATAGCGCCGCTTGCGCTTCTTCGACGCGGAAGCCTTCTTGCTCTTCTTGGAGATCGCCGGGCAGGCGTTCAGACCAATTTCCTGCCTGAGCTTCAGCACCGTGCGCAGCGGCTTGGACTGCTGACGCACAGTGAAGACGCCTCCGTAGAAGAGCGCGTTGGCCTTGCCACCCTTCTTGTCGTTCGCGGCGACCATCCGAAGCTTGCCCTTGCGCGTGTCGATCGTCGAGCCGACCGGGATCGCGTCACCGTCCTTGAGCGTGAAGAGCGTCCCATCCGGGCGGCGGATCTTGATTTCGCCCGACTCGACCTCGCCGACAACCTGCTTGCCGAACTCCGGCTGCGCCGCAGGAAGGTCATTCACCGTGACCGGTGCCGTCGGGCCGGTAGGGGTGACCGGATACCCGGCCTGCGCCACCGCGGTGGCGGTGTCGGTGTAGGTGCCAGGCGTCGAGGAGACGGCGACGTCGAAGGCGATCGAAGCGGTACCGCCGGCCGGAAGGAGGATCGGGCGCTCCCAGGTGAGCGTGTTGCCGTTCTCAGTCGGATCGGCAGTCGTCGCGCCGGTGGTGGTGCCCTCGTAATAGCTGAAGCCGGTCGGCAGCACGTCGGTGATCGAGTCGAGCACGACGGCGGCGGTGTTGGGGTTTGAGACGGTGATCGTGTAGCCGGTCGTACCGGCGACGAGCGTCGACGACCTCTTGGCCGTCTTCGTCATGGTCAGCGCCTGCTTGCCGTCCGGCGCGAAGGTGATGAAGGTCGAGCGCGTCACCGACTCGCCCGCGGCGAGCGTGAGGTCCCAGCTCAGCCCGGAGGCGGTTTCGCCGAAGGCCTCGCAGTCGCAGCTCGACGGCGAGAAGAGCTGGCGCAAGTTGATCTTCGACCAGAGGTTCGAGTAGGTCGACTGGTAGGACCCACTCTCCGCGGAGATTGGGAACCACTCGATGAGCTCGGTACCCGGGCCGGTCAGCCGGCCGCCGACGACGCAGGAGATCCCGCCCGTGAGCGTGCCCTGCGAGCCGTAACCGTCGAAATTCTGGTCCTGGAAGCAGTCGCCCGCGCGCCAGAGCTTCGCGGTCTTGGTGCCCCCAGTCGTATTCGTGACCTGCACGTCGGTGCGCACGCTCTCACGCCCGACGACGTAGGAATCGGTCTGCGTGATGCGCAGCCCGCTCGCGCCGGCGTCAGCGACGGTCGTAACGAGGAACGGATCGCTGAGCGTTCCCGTGCCGCTCACCGCTGACTGGGAGACCGCGGTGAACTGGGTCAGGGTCGCGGGGCGCGAGGCAGGCGGAAGCAGGGGCGCGTAGAGCGTGTCTGCGACCGCGAGGAAGGTCCCGCATGCGGAACGGTCGCCGAGGTCACGGAAGAACCCTCGCACCGGACTGCCGGCCGGCGCATGGTCCACGGCGCAACTGAGCTTCGTGCTCGTATCGGCCTTGACGATCGGACCGCTGGACGATCCGATATCGGCAGCCTGCGCCGCGGGAGCGGCCATCAGCGCCAGCGCGAATGAGCACAGGACCATTTGTACCCGCGGGGCGGATCGAGCCTTCCTAGCTCTGAGTGAGATCATCACCTTTAGGATCGCACACTTCGCTAGCAAAGCGCGGAAGTATGCGGACATCCGTTCGAGTCCGCCTTCCGTAGACTCTTGATCCGCATGACTACCGGAGCCCTTACGACCTCCCCGAGCGAGACCCTCGCATGGGAGGCTGAGAATCGCAGCCGCGCCTCCGTGGCGGCCTGGCTTGCCGCCATCATGACCCTCGCCGGGGCGCTTCTGACGAGCATCGCGTTCAACTCGATGCCCAAGTACGAGGACCGGACCGTCACCATCATCGACGGGCTGCGGGACCTCGCCGCCGGTCAGCCCCTCCCCGCGGGTCGTGCGGTGCTCCAGCTGCAGTTCATCGGCGACCACCCGCTCAGGTTCATCCCCGGCCCGCTGCTCTCCGCGCTCGGCGCGCTGCTCCTGTACTTCGCACTCGCCTACCTCTTCCGGGCGGCCCGGGCACGCTCGGGCGCCCTCTCGCAGGGCGTGCTGATCTCGCTTGCGACCGGCGCCGTGACCTACGCCATCGGCACGATGGTGATCGGGATCATGCGCGTCGTCGAGGGAGCGAATCTCGCTGCCAACGCGACCAACAGCGACGCGCTCGACGCGTTGCAGGGAGGCCCGATGATCGTCGGCACGATCATCCAGCTGGTCGGCTCGTTCATCCTCGGGTTCGCGCTCGTGATGATCAGCCTCAATGCGATGCGGACCGGCCTGCTGCCGCGCTTCATCGGGATCATCGGGATGCTCGCCGGCGCGACCTTCGTCCTGCCGCTCGATCAGCAGGGGATCATCCGGGCATTCTGGATCGGCGCGATCGGATTCCTGATCGCGGGGCGCTGGCCATCGTCGGTACCGGCCTGGCAGACCGGCAAGGCCGAGCCCTGGCCGAGCGCCGCGGAGACGCAGGCCCGTAAGGCCGCAGCACGCGAAGCCGCAGCAGCCGGCGCCGGCGCGACGTCACCGCCGCCCACGGACGTCCAGCTGCCGCAGCAGCCTGAGCAGCAGAGCACGCAGGACCAGCGCCGCAAGAAGCGCAAGCGCGGCTGACCCCACGCGGCGGCAGGCACGGCGCGCTTCGTGCTAGTAGTTGTCCATGACACACGCCGACCTGCTGGAAGTCGAACTCGAGGAGCTGCTGCGCAACGAGTGGTTCGATCCGTCCGAGGACTTCGTTCGCGACGCGCTGATCCAGGACCTCTCGGTCCACGCGGAGGCTGAGCGGGACCCGATCGCATGGTGGGAGAAGCAGGCTGCCGCGCTCGACTGGTTCGAGCCGTGGACACAGGTGCTCGGCGACGAGAACGCGCCGTTCTACCGCTGGTTCGAGGGCGGGAAGCTGAACCTCTCCCACAATTGTCTTGACCGGCACGTCGCGGCGGGGATCGGTGACCGCGTCGCGCTGCACTGGCATGGCGAGGAGGGCGAGTCTCGGACGATCACCTACGCGCAGCTGCTGGCCGACGTTGAGCGCTGCGCGAACGTGCTCAAAGCGCGTGGCGTGGGACCAGGAGACGTCGTCGGGATCTACCTGCCGATGATCCCCGAGGTCGTCGTGGCGATGCTCGCGTGCGCCCGGATCGGCGCACCGCACAACGTCGTCTTCGGCGGGTTCAGCGCAGAGTCGGTCCACGAGCGGATGGCGTTCAGCAATGCGAGCGCGCTGATCACCGTCGATGGAGCGCGGCGCAAGGGCCGCACCGCTGCGGTGAAGAGCGAGGTCGACCGGGTGATGGACGGCCTCACGCACCTGGAGACGATCCTCGTCGTCCGCCACACCGGCACGGCCTGCGAGATGCGCGCCGAGCGCGACCTCTGGTGGGACGAGGCGCTCGCCGCCGCTGAACCGCACTGCCCGGCAGAGCCGCTCGACAGCGAACACCCGCTCTTCATTCTCTATTCCTCCGGCTCCACGGCCAAGCCGAAGGGCATCGAGCACACGACCGGCGGGTATCTCACCGGCGTCGCCTGGTCGTTCAAGCACGTCTTCGATCTCAAGCCGCAGACCGATGTGTACTTCTGCACGGCCGACGTCGGCTGGATCACCGGGCACAGCTACATCGTCTACGGCCCGCTCGCCAACGGTGCGACGTCGGTCATGTACGAGGGCGCGCCGGACTACCCCCACCAGGGGATCTGGTGGGAACTCTGCGAGCGCTACGGCGTCACGATCTTCTATACCGCGCCGACTGCGATCCGAACCTGCATGAAGTGGGGTCCGGAGCCGGTGCGCGCGCATGACCTCTCGAGCCTGCGCCTGCTCGGCTCGGTCGGAGAGCCGATCAATCCGAAGGCCTGGGTCTGGTACTGGCTCGTGGTGGGGGGCGGGCGCTGTCCGATCGTCGACACCTGGTGGCAGACGGAGACCGGGCAGATGGTCATCACGACGCTGCCGGGAGCCCAGCGCATGAAGCCAGGCTCGGCCGGCACGCCGCTGCCGGGGATGCGCGCCGCGGTCGTGGACGAGGCGGGACGCGAGGTTCAGCGTGACACGCAGGGGCTGCTGACACTCAACCGGCCATGGCCGGGGATGCTGCGCGCGCTGTACCGCGAGCCCGACCGCTACGTCAGCGCCTACTGGGAGCGCTTCGGCGCGCCGACCTACTTCGTGGGCGACGCCAGCCGCCAGGATCACGATGGCTACTTCTGGGTCATTGGGCGCGTGGACGACGTGATCAACGTCTCCGGACATCGCCTCTCGACCACCGAGGTCGAATCGGCGATCGTCAGCCACCCGAAGGTGGCCGAGGCCGCCGTGATCGGCCAGAGCGACGAGGACACCGGCCAGGCGATCTGCGCCTTCGTCACCCTGCGCGGCGGGATCGATGGTGACGACGCCACCATCGAGAGCCTGCGCGATCACGTCGCTCAGCGCATCGGCAAGCTCGCGCGACCGAAGCGGATCATCTGGGCGGGCGACCTCCCGAAGACCCGCTCGGGCAAGATCATGCGCCGCCTCTTGAAGGACATCGCCGAAGGCCGCGAGCTCGGGGACATCACGACGCTGCGCGATCCGGACGTGATGGCGCAGCTCTCGGCGGCGATCGTCCGGCACGGAGCCGACGAGGACTAAGCGGGCTCAGTCGGCGAGCGCATCGAGCTTGTCCTGGGTGCGCATCTCGCTGAGGATGCGCTCCAGACGCGGCTCTGCCTCGGTGTCCACGTGTGACATCGCCGCGCCGACCGCCGGGTGGACCTCGGCGATCTGACGGTGCATCTCGTGGGCTACCGCGCGGTAGCTCGGATGGCCCTCGCGACCGGAACGCAGCTCGATCAGCTGCATCGCCGCGCGCGCGTTGCAGTCGAGGACGTAACGGATGCGGTAACCGAGACAGAGCGCGTAGATCGCCTCCTGCGTGCGGCCCTCGCCGCTGAGACGCTCCCATTCGGCCGCCGAGAGCTCCAGCGCACGCCGGTACTCGCCGGCAACGCCGGCGGACTCGAGCTCATCAGGGACGCCGGCGCCCAGATGCGGGCTCAGGCGCTGCCACTGGACGGTGAGCATGCGGTGGCGCTGAAGGTCGCGGAAGGCGCCGTAGTCGCTGACGACCTCAAACCGGTAGCGCAGCGCCTCGAAGCCGCGTCCTGGCCGATGGCGGCGGTTCGAGCGGGCACCGATGAGCTCGG
>WLNG01000085.1 GCA_009699915.1 Actinomycetota bacterium | reverse complement strand
TTGGGGGGCGGCCCGCAGCCGGTCTTCCTGCGGGTTGCGCCAGGTGTGAGCCCCGACACCCACCCAGCGATCTCCACAGGCGGCCCGAACACGAAGTTCGGATTCGATCTCGCGCACGCTCCCGAGGCCATCGAGCGCGCCCGCGCGTCGTCAGCGATCGATCTGCGCGGGCTGCATCTGCACATCGGCTCACAGATCCTCGACACCGCGCCGTTCCGCGAGGCGCTCGAGGCGGTCGCTCCGCTGGCTCGGGGCCTCCCGGAGCTGAACTTCGGAGGTGGGCTCGGCGTCGCCTATGCAGCGCATGATGCGCCCCCAACGATTGAGGAGTACGTCGAGACGAAAGTGACCGCGGTCCGCGAACTGCTCGGCGACGATGTGCGGATCATCGATGAGCCCGGACGCGCGCTTGTCGCGAACTCGACCATCACCCTTTACGAAGTGCAATCGGTCAAGCACAACGTCGACACGTACGTCGCCGTCGATGGCGGCATGTCCGACAACCTGCGTCCGATGCTCTACGGGGCGCGGTACGAGGCGCGGATCTCGGGGCGCGCCGGGGGCGGCACGCGCTGTCACGTGGTCGGGAAGCACTGCGAATCGGGGGACATCCTGGTGCGCGACGCCGAGCTCGCCGACCCACGCACCGGCGACATCCTCGTCACGCCCGCGACCGGTGCCTATGGTCATGCGATGGCGAACACCTACAACGGGGCGCTGCGCCCGCCGGTCGTCCTTGTCTCCGGCGGGAGCGCCCGGGTGGTGGTCCGCCGGGAGACCGACGACGATCTGCTGCTGCGCGATGTCTGAGACCTGCACGATCGGCCTTCTGGGCCACGGGACCGTTGGCGCGGCCTTCGCGGCGCTGCTCGCCGAGCGGGCGGAGTCGATCGAGCGGCTGACCGGCCGCCGCCCAGTGATCGGTGGGATCCTCACGCGCAGCGAGGGAGATGCCGACGCGATCCTCGCCGGATCGGACATCGTCGTCGAGCTCATGGGCGGCGTGGAAACCGCCCGAGAGCTTGTTCTGCGCGCGCTGCGCTCCGGCACCCCGGTGGTCACCGCGAACAAGCAGCTCGTCAGCCGTTATGGCCTTGAACTCGCGCAGGCCGCGCGGGAGGGCAAGGCGGCGCTGCGGTACGAGGCCGCGGTCGCCGGTGTGGTCCCCGCAGTTCGCGTCCTCGCGGAGTCGCTCGCGGGCGCGCATGTGGACCGTGTCCACGGGATCGTCAACGGAACGACCAACTTCATCCTCAGCCAGATGGCCTCGACCGGAGCGGCGTACGAGGACGCGCTTCGGGAGGCGCAAGAGCTCGGTTACGCCGAGGCCGATCCCACGGAGGACGTCACGGGCGCCGACGCCGCAGCCAAGATGGCGATCCTCGCGCGCTTGGCTTTCGGCCGCTGGGTTGAGCTCGACGATGTCGTCTACGAGGGGATCGCACACCTCACAGCTGAGGACATGGCCTACGCCCGCCAGTTCGACCTGGCCCTGAAACTCGTCGGTACCGCAGAGCGGATCGATGACGGCCTCTCGGTCCGGGTCCATCCCGCCTTCCTGCCGATCGGCCATCCGCTCGCCTCGATCGACGGGGCGTTCAACGCAGTGACGATCGAGTCGAGCGCGATCACCGAGATCACGCTCTCCGGCCCGGGCGCCGGCGGGCCGCAGACTGCGAGCGCGGTGCTCGGTGACGTCGTCAGCGCGATCTCCGGGGCGCCGGCGCCGCCGGACCCGCAGGAGCCCGCGTTGATCGCCTCCGGCGTCTCCAGCGCCTTCTACCTCCATCTCGAGGTTGCCGATCGCCCTGGCGTGCTCGCGCAGATCGCCGAGCGGCTCGGCCTGCAGGGGATCTCGGTGAAGTCGGTTCTGCAGGACGGTCTCGGCGACACCGCACGGCTGGTGATCGTCACCCACACCGCGTCGGAACGCGACTTCGCCGCCGCGGTGGAGCTGATCGGTGCGCTCGACGTTGTCCGCGCCGTGCGTTCGATCCGCGTCATCGACGAGCATTTCGTGTGATGGCCGGGCTGATCGAGCGCTATCGCGACCGGCTGCCATTCGGCCCCGATGATCCGGTGGTCAGCCTTCAGGAGGGCTCGACCCCGCTGGTCTACGCCTGCCACATCTCCGAGCGGGTCGGCGCGCAGGTCTGGCTGAAGATCGAGGGTGCGAACCCCACCGGCTCGTTCAAGGATCGCGGTATGACCTGCGCCGTCTCGGCAGCCGTGCGGGAGGGCGCGAGCGCGGTGATCTGCGCTTCGACCGGTAACACCGCCGCCAGCGCCGCCGCTTATGCGGCGCGCGCCGGCCTGCGCGGTGCCGTGATCGTGCCGGAGGGAAAGATCGCGACCGGCAAACTCGCACAGGCGCTCATGCATGGCGCCCGGGTGATCGCACTGCGCGGCAACTTCGATCAGGCGCTCGAGCTCGTGCGCGAGCTTGCGCAGCGGCATCCGATCGCGCTCGTCAACAGCGTCAACCCCTTCCGGCTGGAAGGTCAGAAGACCGCGGCCTTCGAGATCCTCGAGGAGATCGGGACGATCGACGCACTTTGCATCCCGGTGGGCAACGCCGGGAACATCACCGCCTACTGGAAGGGCTTCCAGGAGTGGGAGCCCGGCGGCGCGCTGCCGCAGATGCGCGGGTTCCAGGCCGCCGGTGCCGCACCGCTCGTGCATGGCGCGCCCGTCGAGCGGCCGGAGACGGTCGCCAGTGCCATTCGCATCGGTAATCCGGCGCGCTGGGAGGAGGCGATTGCCGCGATGCGCGACTCGCGCGGTGGGGTCGAGGCGGTCACCGACGAGCAGATCCTCGACGCCTACCGATTCCTCGCCTCGCAAGAGGGGGTGTTCTGTGAGCCGGCGAGCGCCGCCTCCGTCGCCGGCCTGCTCGCGTACGGGGCGCCCGAGGGCGCCGAGCGGATCGTCTGCGTGCTCACCGGCCACGGGCTCAAGGACCCGCAGACCGCTCTGGAGCAGGCTGGCTCGGTCATTCCCTGTGAGGCCGACCTCGCGTCGGTCGAACGGGCGATCTACGACGGCAGCTGATGGGCCGCCGTGTGCTCGCTCGGGTTCCCGCCTCGTCGGCCAACCTCGGCCCGGGGTTCGACGCGTTCGCCGCGGCGCTGGGGATTCACATGGAGCTCGAGGTGGAGGAGACCCCAGGCGTCTTCGCCGTGGAGACCGACCTGCCGATCTCTCGCGACCGGCGCAACCTCGTCGTGCGCGGTTTCGAGCGCCTGCTCGATGCGGAGGGCTTCACCTTCCGCATCCGGTCGGAGATCCCGCTCTGCGGCGGTCTCGGCACGAGCGCAGCGGCCTATGTGGCGGGACTCCTCGCCGCCGACCACCTGAGCGGTGGCGACGGCGACCTGCTCGGCGCCGCGACCGAGCTCGAAGGGCATCCCGACAATGTCGCGGCCGCGCTCTTTGGCGGGATCGTCATCTGTATCGACGGCGCCACCGTCGCGCTCGCACCGCCGGCAGGGCTCGAGCTCATCCTGATCGCTCCGGACGAGCCGGTCCGCACCCGCCTGGCGCGCGACGCGCTGCCCGCGGAGGTGCCGCTCGCCGACGCCGTCTTCAACGTCGCACACGGCGCGGTCCTGACGCTCGGCCTCGCGACCGGCGATCTTGAGCTGGTCGCTCGGGGCCTCGCCGATCGCATCCATCAGGACCGCCGGGCGCACCTCTACCCGAACTCGATCGAGCTCGTCCGCCGGGCCGGCGAGCTGGGCGCGCTCGGGGCGACCATCTCGGGCGCCGGCCCCGCCGTGCTCGTCTGGGCCCGCGAGGCCGACACGCAGCGGGTGATCGCCGAGCTCGAGCCGCTGGTCAGCGGCTGGGCACAGCTGCAGCGCGTCGCCGTCGAGGCCGAAGGCGCGCAGGTCTCCGAGCTCTAGGCGAGCGCCGCGAGCCGGTCCGCGACCTGCTTGCGCGCGTCCTCGAGCGCAAGGCGCCGCAGGATCTCCTCGGCGACACGCAGGTAGTCGGAGCCGAGGTCGGGACGGTGCTCGTAGATCGGAACCGCCCGCTCGGCCGATTCCGCGTAGGCGATCGATTGGCGCACGGTGACCTCCAGCAGCCGGTCCCCGACATGCTCGCGCAGCGACTCGAACGCCTCGCGGGAGTGGACGGTCCGCATGTCGGCGATGTTGAAGAGCACGCCGAGCCACTGGAGTCCAGGGTTGAGGCTGTCGCGCGCGAGTTCGATCACTTCCAGGGCCTGTTCGACCCCCTGGAGCGCGAAGTACTGGGCCTCGCTGCTCAGCAGCGCGTGATCGGCAGCGACCAGTGCGTTGACGGTCAGCAGGCCGAGCGCCGGGGGGCAGTCGATCAGGATCAGGTCGTAGTCGTCGGCGACGTCGGCGAGTGCCCTGCGCAGCGTCAGCTCGCGGCCCATCTTCCCGGCGAGCGTCAGCTCCGCCTCGGCAAGCGAGAGGTTCGCCGGGATCACGCCATCGTGCGTGGCAGCGCGAGCGTTCGCGCGCCCTGCGAGGACGTCGCCGATCGTCGGATCGGCCTCGGGATCGACGTCGAAGTAGTCGGAGAGGTTGCCCTGCGGATCGAGGTCTACCGCGAGGACGCGCAGGCCCGCATCACGAAACGCGGCAGTCAGATGCAGCACGGTCGTCGTCTTGCCCGTACCGCCCTTCTGCGAGAGCACCGCGATCGTCTGAGCCATCGGGCGGGAGTCTACGCGCGGGGGCCGCGCTGTCGACGTAGTGCAGCCGGTGACACCCGACGGCGAGCTCGTCGCCGTGGACAAGGGTGCGCCACTCGACCCGCTCACCGTTGACGAAGACGCCGTTGAGGCTGCGGTCGTCGAGGATGCGCATCCCGTCGGGCTGGCGCACGATCAGCGCGTGCCGGCGCGAGACCGTCGGGTCGTCAAAGCGCACGTCGGCTGCGAGGCTGCGGCCGATGCGCGTCCATTCGCGGGCGAGGATGACCACCTCGATCCTGCTGAGCCCTGCGTCCCCGAAGACGAGATAGTGGCCTGGCGGGCCCATCCGGGGAGCCGCCTCTCGAAGCACGAACTCGCGGGCGGGGTCCGGGGTGGGTGCCGGGATCGCGGCGGCTGCGAGATCCGGATCGGTGACGAAGAGCGAGGCGCGCTCGAATCGGTGTCCGTCGCAGCCAGGGCAGCCCGGCAGTGCATCCTGATGGCTCAGCGTCATGAGGTAGCCGCAGTCCGCGCAGCGGAAGGAGCCCGTTGCGGTAAGGCCGCCTGTGTGGAGCGGATCCATGGCCCGGGTATTCCCTTCCCCCTCCGAACGTAAACCCCGCGGATGGCGGGGGAGGGAGTCGTAGGCGCGCGGCGAACCACGGAGGATGACTGAACTCCTGACCGTCCAGGACGCCCCTGAGCTCGAGTGGCGGCGCCTTCCCCGCACACGCACGGCCGATCACTGCACCTGCGGTGGGTGCGGGCGCCGCCCGCTGATCGGCGAGACCGTCCACCGCTTCGGCTCCAAAATCTTCTGCGAGCTCTGCCGGCTCCAGCGGGGCGGCGAACCAGACTCCAGCACGCGTGTGCGGCACGCCGAGTTCGGCGCGAGCGTGAGAACGCTCGGCCGCGCGGCCTGAGACGCGGCCGCGGGGTCGCCGACGCGCAGGTAGACTTCGACCGCGCATGCAGCCATTCACCGTCGAGCGCACGGTCGCCAAGCCGCGCGAGCAGCTCTTCAGCTACCTCGCGGACGCCGCCAACCACCCTGAGTTCACCGACCACTTCCTGAGCGAGTGGCGAATGACCCGTGAGGAGACCGCAGGCGTCGGCGCCGGCGGCCGCTTCAAGGCGAAGCTCCCATTCGCCCGGTTCCCGTGGGGCGATTGGACGATCGTGCGGCTCGACGAGCCTGCCACGCTCGTCCTGCAGGGGCGCACCGGCAAGTTCAACCGCATTCGCACGCTGACGGTCATCGAGCTGATCGAGACAGCCCCAGAACGCACGCGCGTCGTCCTGACGGCCGAGACGCAGCCGCGCTATCCGAGCGACCGGCTCCTTGAGGCGCTCGGCCAGCGCTCCGCGCTGCGCCGCCACTGGCGGCGTGCGCTGCGGCGCCTGCAGATGATCTTTGAGGAGGATCGCGGTCGCGGTCCCCGGGCCACCATCGCCGGCGGTCCACGGAAGCCCGCCTCCCGCCTCTCCGCCTGACCGCGCTCCCTCGGGACCATCGCGTAGACTCCGCCACCGTCATGAAGCGCCGACTTATCCCGATCGTCCTCACCGCCGCGGCCCTGTCTCTCGCGGCCTGTGGGGCGGATACGCCAAAGACGGTCACAAGCGGTGAGTCCGAGGCCGCA
>WLNG01000084.1 GCA_009699915.1 Actinomycetota bacterium | reverse complement strand
TACCAGCCGAAGTAGTCGTTGACGCCGATGACGTCGAGCGGGGCGTAGTCGGACTGGCAGGAGACGCCGGGAATCGCGCCGACCGCGATCCCGACCGGCCGCGTGGGATCGAGCTTCCGAGCGGTGGCTGCAGCGCTTGCGATGTAAGCGGCCTGCGCCGGGCCGGGCCGGGCGCTGAGCTCGTTGCCGACCGCCCAGAGCAGCACCGAAGGATGGTCACGATTGGTCAGCACGCTGGACCGCATCACCGCGACGGCCGCGGCACGAACCGCCGGCCGCGCGAGCTCCTCGGCATCGACCTGGTAGACGGGGATCTCTGACCACACGAGCAGGCCGCGGCGGTCCGCCTCCTCGAGCGTGTGCGGGTGGAGCGGGTAGTGCGCGCGGATCAGCGTGGCGCCGAGCTCCTGCACCCGATCGAGCAGCCGGTCTCGCGTGGCGTTGCCGATTGCGAAGCCGCGCGTGCGCGAGTCCTCCTGGAGCCCGACGCCGCGCAGATTCACGCGGCGGCCGTTGAGCAGCAGCCGCCCGCCGACGACCTTCACCGAGCGGACCCCGACCCGCCGCGTGAACCGCTGCAGGACGCCGCCGGCCCCGGCGGCCGTCAACGACGCGTCATAGAGCCTCGGCTCGGCCGGCGACCACAGCCGCGGGTGCGCGACCCGCAGCGTGTGCGTGAGCGCCACGGCCGCCCGGGCGGGAACGGTCACGGCGCCGATCCGCAGGCGGCGCGCGCCCCAGCGGCCGATGACGCTCACCGCTCGCGCGCGGTCGCCATGGTTGCGCAAGACCACGTTCCAGCGCACCGTCGCGGCGCAGCTCGCGCACGCGAGCTCGGGACGCACGTCGACGGTCTCGAAGTCGATGTCCCGGACCTCGCGCAGATAGACCTCGCGCAGGATGCCGCCGTAATTCCACCAGCCACCGAGCGGCCGCCCCTGGACATCGGTCTTCGCAGGTGGGAAGTCGCTCGTCGTGCGCCGACTGTCGACGCGCACGACCAGGCGGTTCACCCCCCCACGGCTCAGCCAGCGCGCGGGGATGTGCAGTTCGAACGGCAGGTAGGCCCCGGTGTGGGTGCCGAGCTCGCGGCCGTTGATCCAGATCCGCGCTCGATAGTTGACCGACTCGAAGCGCAGAATCCAGGTTTCGCCCGAACCGCGGCTTGGAAGGCGCAGGTCACGGCGGTACCAGGCGACCGAACCGAGGTACGAGGCAAGGCTCTCGTCGGTGGCGTTCCACGCGTCGGGCACCGAGACGCGGTCCCATCCGGCCATCGCGGTCTCCCGCTGCCAGCCGGCGCGCTCGCCGGCGCTCGCCGGGTCCAGACGCCGCAACCACGTCCCGTCGACCAGATACCGACCGGACGGCCCGTCGGCCGACAGCGTCCGCGCAGAGAGGCGGCCTCCGTCAGGAGCCGCCGGCGCCGCCGCCGCCGTCGGGACGATCGCCAGGAGGACGGCAGCAACGAGCGCAGCCGACCGGATCAGCGCGAACACGCCGCGTCTCCGCGGATCTTCGGACCGATCGAGACGATGACGATCTTCCCGCCCAGGATCGGCAGCCCACGCCGCTCAATCCGCACGCACTGCACGACAGGAAGGCTCTGCAAGCCCGCGTCCCACGCCACGCGCGTCAGGCCCGCGTCGGCGGCGATCGCCTTCGACGTCGCCGACCGGTAGTCGAGGATCCGTACGCGGCCTGCTCGCCGCAGCGTCTGCGCATTCGCCGCGACCTGCGCACGGCAGGCGGGGCGCGACGCGCAGCCGTCGATCTGGGCGAGCATCCCCGGGACGTCGCCGCGCGCCTGCGACCGGAGCAGGTCGACCACCCGGCTGCGCTCCCGCGTGTCGCCGGTGAGCCACAGCGCAAGGAGGAATGAGACGAGTAGGAATACGGCGACCCCGGAGACGATTGCGATCCGGCGGCGCGTCATCACGGCTCTGAGGGTAGATGGCCTAGCGGGACGGGGCGCCGCACGGCCGATCGGCCCTCCGAATCATCTAGGCTGGGGCGCGTGCTGGCGAAGATCCTCTATAAGCCGATCGGCATCATTGCGGGTGGGATCGTCGCCCGGCGCGTGAGCGATCGGCTCTTCACGAGCGCCTACCAACGGCGCTTTGGGACCGAGGCGCCGAAGGCCCTCACAGAGGAGACGACGCTCTCGCACGCGGCACTGACCGCGGCGGCGAAGGCCACGATCTTCGCGGTGACGGCCGTGACGTTGGATCGCGCGGCCGCGACAGGCTTCCGCTACATCACCGGCTTCTGGCCCGGAGAGAAGCGAGCGAAGCCCGCGGCGCACCTGGAACGCTCCGGCGAGTGACCCGGATGGACGCGCCCGCGGCCGTGCTGCAGACGCGCCTCGGGCTCTCCGACGACGAGCTCTGCCGGATCCTCGACGCGGACCCGGTCGCGGTCATCTCCGGCGAGCTCGCCCACCGGCCGGAGCTGGGGATCCTGCTCGCGCTGACCGACGAGCCCGCGGCGACGCTCACGGACGGCGTGCTGCGGCGATGGGCGCGCACGAGCGGCCCGGCGGGCCGGCCGATCGACCATCTGCTGGCACGCGACTTCGCGGCCTTCGAGGCAGCGGTTGAACAGCTCGGGCGACGGGGCTTCGTGATCGGCGGCTGAGCGCCGGGTCAGAAGAGCTGGTTCTCGCCGCCGAAGACCTCGGAGACCGAATCGTCGCTGAAGATGCGACGGATCGAATCGGCGAGCAGCACCGAGCAGGAGAGCACCGTGACGGTGTCCGGAGCACCCGGGCGCAGCGGGATCGAGTCGGTCACCACGATCTGCTCGAACGGCGCGGCGGCGAGATTCTCGTAGGCAGCGCCGCTGAAGACGGCGTGCGTAGCGGCGGCATAGACCCGAGTGGCGCCGGCGTCGAGCACCGTCTGCCCCGCGGCGCGCAGGGTGCCGGCGGTGTCGATCATGTCGTCGACGATGATCGCGGTCTTGCCGTTGACGTCACCGATGACGTAGCCGATCTCGGCCACCTGCTGAGCCGGACGCTCCTTGTCGAGGATCGCCAACTCGGCGCCGATCTGCGAGGCGAAGCGCTTGTTGAGCTTGACGCGCCCAGCGTCGGGAGAGACGACGACCAGATCATGCAGGCCGAGATCCTGGAAGTGCTGCGTGAGCATGAAGAGCCCCGTCATGTGATCAACCGGGATCTGGAAGAAAGCCTGGACCTGGCCGGCATGGAGGTCCATCGTGAGGACCCGGTCGGCACCGGCGGATTCGAGCATGCGCGCCACCAGCCGCGCACTGATCGGCTCGCGCGGAGCGCTCTTCTTGTCCTGACGCGAATAGCCGTACCACGGGCAGACCGCGATCACTCGGTGCGCCGACGCGCCGACGGCCGCATCGATCATCACGAGCAGCTCCATCAGCGCATCGTTCGCCGCGAGGCCCGTCGCCGGGTTCGCGCAGATCGGCTGGACGATGAAGACGTCCGCACCACGGATCGACTCCTCGAAGCGGCAGTAGACCTCGCCGTTGGAGAACGTCTTGAGCGTCACCGGGCCAAGGCCGACTCCCAGCCGCTCGGCGATCCGCTCCGACAGCTCCGGGTTCGCCCGTCCGGAGAAGAGCATCAAGCGCTTGTCGTAGTCGATCGGAAGGCTCGTGTTCATCTGCGCCTGCGTGGTCGGTGTGACGGGGCGACGAGTGTAGGCCGCAGCGCGGTCACGGTGCATCCCCGGGAGGACCGCCGCGGCGCTCCTCGAAGTCCGGAATGTTGCTCTGGCGTTCGCGTGCAATACCCAGCGCACCGGGCGGCACGTCCTGCGTGATGATCGAGCCGGCCGCCGTCCAGGAACGATCCCCGAGCGTCACCGGGGCGACGAGCGACACGTCTACCCCACCGCGCACGCCATCGCCGATCGTGGTGCGGTGCTTGGCGAACCCGTCGTAGTTGGCGGTGATCGTCCCGGCGCCGAGGTTGGTGCCGGCTCCGACGTCGGCATCACCGATATAGGAGAGATGCGGGACCTTCGTCCCGGCGCCGATGTCGGAATTCTTCACCTCGACGAAGGTGCCGACCTTCGCGCCCTCGCGCAGCAGCGTCCCGGGGCGCAGGTATGCGTAGGGACCGACGCTGACGCCTGAGTGGACCAGTGCCCCCACCCCGAAGGCGTGGACGATCGTCACCTCATCACCGAGCACGGTGTCGGTGAGCGTCGTGGAGGGGCCGATCCGGCAGCGCTCGCCGGCACGGGTCGCGCCGCGCAGCACCGTGAATGGTTCGACGACGGTGTCCGCGCCCAATTCCACGGTCGCGTCGATGAAGGTCGATCCGGGATCGAGCACGTCGACCCCTGCGCGTTGGTGCGCCGCGATGATGCGGGTCCGCGCCAGCTCGCGCACCGCCGCCAGCTGGACGAGGTCGTTGACCCCGAGGACCGCCCCGGGATCGTCCATCGCGTGGGCGGCGACATGGTCGCCGTCTGCGCGCAACAGCGTGAGCACTTCGGGGAGATAGAACTCACCCTGGGCGTTCTCGGCGCTCAGACGTGGAAGCGCGGCGAGCAGTGCTGCCGCCTCGAAGACGTAGATCCCGGCGTTGACCTCGCGGATCGCGAGCTCGGTCTCGTCGGCGTCGCCTGGGACCTTCGTCTCAGCGATCCGCTCGACGCTGCCGTCAGCCGCGCGGACGACGCGGCCATAGCCGGCCGGGTCGTCCAGGACCGCCGTCGCAACCGTCGCCTTCGCTCCCGCGGACGCGTGAGCGTCCAGCAGGGCGCCGATCGTCTGCGTCGTGACGAGCGGAACGTCACCGCTGAGGACGAGGACCGGACCCGAACCCTCCAGCAGATGCGCCGCTGCGCGCACCGCGCCGCCGGTGCCGTCGGACTGGGGCTGGACGACCGTCTCGACACCCTCCGGAAGATGGCCGTCGAGCTGGCGCTCAGGCGCGTCCACGACGATGACTCGTCCCGCACCGGCCGCTCTGGCGGCCGCGACCGGCCAGGCGATCAGCGGCAACCCGCAGAGGTCGTGGAGGACCTTCGGCGTGGCGGACCGCATGCGCGTTCCCCGGCCTGCAGCCAGAATGACGACGGTCGGGACGCTCACGCGCTCATCCTAGAGTGCCCGCCGGACTGGGGGACGAGGACTCGAACCTCGATTCCTGGGACCAAAACCCAGTGTCCTGCCGGTTGGACGATCCCCCAAGCGCCGCCCGGCAAGAGTACGGACTTCAGTCCTGTCGCTCGACCTCCGAGGAATGCTCGTGGTCGGCTTCGCCGTAAACCGCTCCGGAATCCTCCTCCGGCGGGAACGCGTCACGCGCCGGCGACCGGCCCGCCTCCCAGTTCTCGGCCTGCTCGACGAGGGCCTCCTCGGCAAGTTCGAAGCCACCCGCTTCTCCGCCGCCGGCCTCTTCCACCGGCCGCATCGCCTCGCGCCGTCGTTTGTTCGAGTCATCCATGGTTCGCGTCCTACCCAATTCCGGGCGACATCGGAGCGCGACGACCGGCATCGGTGTCCTCGCGCAGCAGCCGCAGCTCGGCGGCGAGCCCCGCCGGGGTGAGCGGGTCATGGGCGAGCGCGCGCGCATCGGCGGCGCTGACAAGCCGCCGCTCAGCGCGCAGCATCGCGGCCTCAACGTCGCGTTCGAGCGCGTAGGCGGTCATCTCGTCCCACCCCGCGCCTGCGAGCTCGATGGCCTGCGTCTCGGTTTCGGCGAACGCCGCGAGGTAGGGCAGCCCATCGTGGCTGGGGCCCATCACGACGCCGATACCGGCCGCAAGATCCTCGCGCAGGACATCGGCGTGGAACGATCCCAGCCGCGGAATGTCAGGGGCGACCAGCACCACCGGCCCGCGATGGCCCGACAACGCCGCGATCGCCGCGGCGATCGAGGTCGCCTCGAAGGCCATCCCCGGGGCGACCGCAGCCACCCAACGGCGCGCGATCGCCCGCAGCTCAGCACGCAGGCGCTGCGCCGTCCCGGCTCCCACCGCGCGATCGAGCCCTGGATCAGGTGCGCCGGCAAGCGCGTCGAGGACGACCGCAGCCAGTGGCGCCTGCGCCGTCACGGCCGCTCAGCGTCCGCGTGGGACACGGCCCGCCGCAGCGCCGGCCTCGGTCGCCGGACCGCCTCGGTGGGCGATACCGAGTACGCGCATCGCTTTGAGCCCCAGACTGAGCTTCTCGCGCCCGTCCGTCGAGCCGACGTCGAGCCCTGAGAGCTCGCGCACCCGCTCAAGCCGGTAACGGACGGTGTGGCGATGGGTGAAGAGTCGCTGTGCGGTTCCGGCCACGTTGCCATCGGCTTCAAGAAACGTCGCGACGGTGGTCAGGAGATCGGTCTCGTACTGCTCGTCGTATGCGACGAGCGGCTCGACGGTCTC
>WLNG01000083.1 GCA_009699915.1 Actinomycetota bacterium | reverse complement strand
TCAGGCCCCGGCCGGCGATACCGGACAGTGCGCGTAGGCGGCATAGAACTCGCTGACGGCGATCCGCTCCCAACCGAGCGGTGGCGCGGCTCGCAGCGTGTCGTCGACCGTCACGTCGACGGGGTCGAAGCCCTGCCGCAGCAGCGAACTGCGCCACGCCGGGACGATCGCCAGGCCGGCGTCGACGCCGGCGGCCCGTGCGGTGTCGCTGCGCGCGATCACCTTGCTCTCCGGCAGATTCATGATCCAGCGCACGTCACCGATCAGCCGGTGGTTCGGGGTCAGCACCGGGCCGCAGGCGAGCGCCGCACGCACGCGCGGCTGATCGAGCAGGTGCCTCAGGCCGACGCGAGCGTCGCCGCGCTGACGCAGTTCATTCGTCAGCTGCGAGACATTCACGCGCAGCGCCGTCCACGTGATGCCGAAGGCGACCACCAGGCACGACAGGACGATCCAGCCTGTGCGCAGCCGCCCGCGCTCCAGCATCGTCCAGCCACCGAGTGCGACGCCGGCGAAGACCATCACCATCAGCGAGGGGACGAGCAGGTAACGATTGATGACCGAGAGCCCGGCAGCGCCGACCAGCGCGAAGGTCAGCAGGCCGACAAGCAGCAGCGCGAGCGGGACGCGCAGGCGCGCAGGCGAGAAGACCGCAGCGATCACCACGCCTGCGATGCCCGCGAGCGCGACCGGCAGCTTCACGAGGGCGCGCATGAACGTCACCGTGGCGTGCGGGACCTCCCCCAGCCCCTTCGAGCGTCCGAGCTCCTCGGCGAGACCGCTGGTGTGGTTCTGCGAGTACAGGGGATCACCGGTGACCGCATAGTCCAGGCCCGCCCAGATCACGGGAGCCGAGGCGACGATCAGCGCATCGCCGAGGCGCTCGCGCCAGGTCCGCCGGGGGAAGAGCCAGAGCCAGTAGATGCCGCTGAGGACCCAGGCTTCGGGGCGCAGGAGCCCCGCGAGCATCAGCAGCCAGAGCACCGGGCGCCCGCGGCGTGGCCTCTCGACCTCCAGTACCCCGGCCCAGATGACGAGCGCCAGGAACGGGATGTCGATGTAGCCGCGTGCCGCGAGGAAGGGGAAGTCGAATCGCGTGCAGACGATCACCGCCGCGACAAGCCCGACGAGCGTCGTGAATGCCGAACGACCCAGGCGGTACAGCCCCATCACGAGGATGACGAACGCGGCGAGCATCAGCAGGACGAAGAGGCGATCTCCGAGATAGCCGAAGAGCGAGAGGATCGCCCCGATGAGAACGCCGAGCGGATGCTGCGTGGGAGCGCGATAGGCCTCGAAAGACGGGGCGTGCCCGTGGATCACCTCACGACCCCAGATCAGCGAGTACGTGGAGTCGTAGTTCGCGTACGTCGGGTAGAGGATCGTTCCGACGACGATCGCCGCGACGAGGCCGGCGAGCAGGAGCAGCGGCCAGTTCCAATGGCCGACCCGTCCGAGCGGACCGGCCGGATGACGTGCCGCAGGTTGATCGGCCATGGTGCGGCGGCGAGTCTACGGCACTGTCCAGCAGCCTGGTCCGCGCCCCGGCGTGCGGACCCGTCCTTCAGGCGTCGTAGGCTCCCGCTCTAGCCTCAGGCTCGCGCGATGAAGCTCATCATCCAGATCCCCTGTCTCAACGAGGAGCTCACCCTCCCCGAAACGCTCGCCGACCTGCCCCGGGAGGTCGACGGCTTCGCAAGCGTCGAGTGGCTGGTGATCGACGACGGCTCGACCGATCGCACCGTCGAGGTGGCGCGCGCCAACGGCGTCGATCACATCGTGCGCCTGACGAACAACCGCGGCCTCGCCGCCGGTTTCCAGGCGGGGCTCGACGCGGCACTGAAGCTTGGCGCCGACGTGATCGTCAACACCGACGCAGACAATCAGTACTTCGGTGGCGACATCCACAAACTCGTCGCGCCGATCCTTGCCGGTGACGCCGACATGGTCGTCGGCGACCGCCAGATCGACTCGATCGAGCACTTTTCACCGCTGAAGAAGCGGCTGCAAAAGCTGGGGTCCTGGGTGGTGCGTCAGGCCTCGGAGACCGGCGTCTCCGACACGACATCCGGATTCCGGGCCTATAACCGCGAGGCGGCGATCCAGCTCGCCGTCGTCTCGAAGTTCACCTACACGCTCGAATCGATCATCCAGGCCGGGAAGCTGCTCGTCGCGATCGACGACGTCCCGATCAGAACCAATCCGAAGACGCGCGAATCGCGGCTCTTCCCGTCGATGTCCGCCTACGTGCGGCGAAACACCGTCTCGATCTTCCGGATCTACGCCCAGTATGAGCCGCTGCGCGTCTTCATGACGCTGGCCGCGATGCTCGTTCTGGCCGCGATGGTCCCCTGGGGGCGCTGGTTCATCGCGTGGGTGCAGCACGATGGCGCAGGCCATGTGCAGTCGCTGATCTTCGGCGCCGTGCTCTTCAACGCCGCGGTCGTGATGGCCGCCCTCGGCGTCATCGGCGACCTGCTCCATGGCCAGCGGATGATGACGCAGCGCGTCTTCGAGAAGGTGCGGCGCATCGAGCTGCAGCTCGAGGTCCCGCCATCCCACTACGAGCCCGGAGCGCGCCCGACCGGCCATCCGGTGACGACAGGGGCCCGCGCCGCACCGACCCCCGAGGAGCAGCGCCAGTCCACACAGGAGCAGGAGGCCGTACAGCTGTGAGCGCCAAGGTCACCGTCGACGCCGAGGGCACCGTCACCGGCAACACCTACGACAAGTACGGCTCCTCCAATCCGGTGGTGCGTCGCCTGATGACCGGATTCCACGCGCAGCTCGACGAGCTATGGAGCCTCGCAGCCGCAACGTCGGTCCTCGACGTCGGCTGCGGCGAAGGGGTCCTCACCTACGAGTGGGCCGAACGGCTCGGGGACGGGCGGATCGTCGGCATCGACCTCGATGACCCACTGCTGCACGAGCAGTGGAAGTCGCGTCAGCGGCCGAACCTCGAATACCTTGTGATGAAGGCCGAGAACCTCCCCTTCACCGACGGCGAGTTCGACATGGCGACGGCGATCGAGGTCCTCGAGCACGTTCCCGATCCTGCCGAGACGGTCGCCGAGATGGCCCGCTGCGCGAAGCGCTGGCTGCTCGTCTCGGTCCCGCGTGAGCCGCTTTGGCGCGCGACGAACATGGCGCGCGGCGCCTACTGGAGGAGCCTCGGCAACACACCGGGCCACGTGAACCACTGGTCCAGCGGCGCGTTCCACCGCCTGCTCTCGCAGCACGGCGAGGTCGTGGAGCTGCGCAAGCCCTTCCCATGGACGATGTGCCTCGTCCGCCTCGGCGCCTGACCCTCGACCAGGCAGGCCGGTGACCGACGCCGCCGCTGAGAGGTCCGACGCCGGCGAGGACGCCGCGCACAGGCTCGCCGCCGAACACCCGGACGCCTCCTACGCGCGCGGCGCACGGATCCTCTCGATCGGGATCGCCGCGACCGGCGCCTTCACCTTCCTCTACTTCGCGCTCGCCTCACACGTCCTCGAGGCGGCGGACTACGGCTCGGTCGCGCTGCTTTGGTCGATCCTGTTCGTCGTCATCAGCGTGATCTACCGACCGGTGGAGCAGCTCCTGAGCCGGTCGATCGCCGACCGCCGCGCTCGGGGCCTCCACAGCGGGCATCCGCTGCGGGTGCCGCTCGCCATCCAGCTCACCTTCGCGGCGATCTTCCTCGCAGTCGCGCTGGCGCTGCGCCCGCAGCTTGTCGCGCTCTTCGACGGCGCGACCGCGCTCTCGTGGATCTTCATCGGTGCGGCGCTCGCCTATGCGGCGAGCTACTTCGCCCGCGGCTACTTCGCCGGCCACCAGTGGTTCGGGCTCTACGGCGGCCTCGTCCTCTTCGAGTCGGTGTCGCGCGTCTGCTTCCCCCTGGCAGTCGCCGTCGGCATCGCAACCGGGCAGACCGCAGTCGCACTCGGGATCCTCGCCGCCCCGCTGCTCTCGCTCGCCGTGATCCCGTGGGCGATCGCGCGCCATCGCCGGCTCGACGCCGAAGCGCCCGCCCCCGAACCGGGCATGTCGATACGCGCCGGGACCGGCTTCGCCCTTGCCGTGGCGGCCGCTCAGCTGGGTGAGCAGGCGCTGCTCAATGCCGGGGTGATCGTGGCCGACGCGGTCGCCCAGGCGGCGGTCGCAGGCGCCGTCTTCAACGCGCTGCTGATCACGCGTGCACCGCTGCAGCTCTTCCAGTCGGTGCAGACCTCGCTGCTGCCCCACCTCGCAGGCCTCGAGGCGACCGAGGGTGGCGAGGCGTTCGGGCGGGCGATCCGCACGACGCTGATCGCCGTCGCCGCATTCGCCGCGCTGGTGGCACTCGTCCTGCTGGCGGTCGGTCCGACCCTGATGCGCCTGGTCTTCGGTGATGAGACGAGCTTCGGTCGCGTCGGCCTTGTGGTCGTCGCCGTCGGGATGGGGCTGCATCTGGCCGCCGGAACGCTCAATCAGGCGGCGCTCGCCCGCGGGCGTGCGGCCGCAGCCGGAATGCTCTGGCTGGCAGCCGCGGCGCTCTTCACCGGCTGGATGATCGCGCCGATCATCGACGACGTCCTGCTCCGGGCCGAGATCGGGTACGCGGGCGCGGCGCTGCTCCTCTGCGGCGGCCTGCTGCAGCTGTACCGCCGTGGTCCACGCGACGCCTGAAGCTCCGATCGCTCCCTGCCGATGACAAGGGTATGGCTCGTCTTCGGCGAAGCGCCGCGGCCCTCACCCTCCTGATCGCGCTTGCCGCAGCGCCGACGGCGATGGCACTCTCCCGGACCGGCGGCCCGCTGGCGGACCGGCTCACCGGAACGTCCGGCACCGATGTCCTGCGCGGACGCGGCTCCGGAGACACGCTCCTGGGGCTCGGCGGCGACGATCGTCTCTACGGGGAGTACGGCGCCGACCGCATCTTTGGCGGAGACGGAGACGACGCCATCCTCGGCGGCTCGGCAGCCGATCGCATCTGGGCCGGGCCCGGCAATGACCGCGTGGACGGCGGCTCGGGCGACGATCGCATTCTCGGCGGTGCCGGTGACGACCGTCTCGACGGCGGCGACGGGGGCGACTGGGTCCTCGGCGGGCCGGGGAACGATTACATCGTCGAGCGACGTTTCGGCGACGACCGGCTGCTTGATGGCGGCGAAGGCGACGACTACATCGACGGCAACCGCGGCGGGGACTCCGACATGCGTGGCGGCGCGGGCGACGACATCATGCGCGGGGGCAACGGTCCTGACGTGCTGGACGGCGGCCCCGGCGATGACGCAATCGACGGCGGCGCCGGGCCGGACCGCATCGACGGCGGATCGGGCAACGACCTGCTCTTCGGCGGAGCGGCCGGCGTGGACCGCATCGCCGGCGGCGAGGGGGACGACACGATCTACACCGGGTCGGCGATCGACGTCGTCGACTGCGGCCCGGGCAACGACATCGTCTACGTCTCCTCGCACACCGAGGCCGACCAGACGACGGGCTGCGAGACGATCGTGATCGGCGACCCGACGCACCGCACGACCTATAACCCGGTCGATGGACGCGTGAACGCCGGCCTGCTCCGCGGCGGTGCGCGTGCCTATCTGGAGGGCTCGCTGGCCCAGCCCCCGCTCCAGCGCGACCGCCCGCGTGGAACCGCAGGCCCCGACCGACTCATCGGCGGCGAAGGCCCAGACACGCTCCTGGGGTTCGGCGGGAACGACGTCATCCGTGGTGCAGGCGGCGCTGACGTGATCGACGGTGGCCCCGACGCCGACACGATCTTCGGCGACGGCGGCGCGGACATCATCTTCGGCGGCTTCGGCCCGGACGTGATCGAGGGCGGCAGCGCAGACGATCAGCTGGAGGGCGGTCGCGGACGCGATCGCATCTACGGGGGCACCGGCGACGACCGCATCGGCGGTGGCTACGACCCGGATGTGATCTACGGCGGGTATGGAGACGACAGGATCCGCGTCGTCGGCGGAGGGGTGGACATCGTCAACTGCGGACCGGGATTCGATCGGGTCGACAAGGACCGGGCCGATCGCGTGAAGGGGTGCGAGATCGTGAACGGCCGACGCCTGCACTGAGCAGGCGGCCGATCACTCGTAGGCGAGCGCCTTCAGGACGTCGAGCCGCGCCGCACGACGCGCGGGCAGCACGGCCGCAAGCACCCCCGCGACCCCGGAGAGGATCACCAGGCCGACAATCGTCGGGATCGGGATCGCGAGCCGGAAGCCGTCCAGCGGACGCGTGAAGACGATCGAGAGCAGGATGCCCAGGCCGGCGCCGGTGAGTCCTCCGATCAGCGCCGTGATGACCGCCTCCCAGCGGACGATCCGCCGGATCTGGCGCTGCGTGGTTCCGATCGCGCGCAGCATCCCGATCTCGGCGGTCCGCTCGGTGATCGAGAGCACGAGCGTGTTGACGATCCCGAAGAGCGAGAC
>WLNG01000082.1 GCA_009699915.1 Actinomycetota bacterium | reverse complement strand
GCCCGAGGACGTGCTCGATCGCCGACGGGACGAGCGCCGCGGCGAAGCCCTCACGGTCGTGCTGGAAGGCGAGCTCGCGCACCCCGGGGACCCCGAGGTCTGATGCGACGAGCAGCTCGAACGGCTCGCGGGCAGGATCCGGCAGCCCATCAGGCTCGTCGCTGAGGACCCAGACCAGCGGGATCCCGGAGTTCGTGCGCGCGAGCGAGCCGGCGAGCACGCGGACCTCGGCGAGCCGCGCCTTCGGCGCCACCGTGACGGCGCAGATCCGGGACCGGTCACCGGCAAGAGCGGACGGCGGCACCGGCGGCGCAGAGGCCGCGGCGGGGCGCGCAGCGAGCTGCGCGCGCAGCTCGGCGAGCTCGCGCTCCTGCTCGCGCAGCTGCCCGAGGGTGCGCGCGTGCAGCGCGCTCACCCTCGCACTCAGCCGGCGTTCGGCCGCGCGCGCATCGTCGTCGAGCGCGCGGTTGATCTCGTCCTGCCAGAAGCTGTAGGGACGGATCGCGCGCAGCAGGATCCGTCGCAGCGCGGCGCCGGGCCGCCCGCCGCTGGCGGGTGCGCGCGGCGACGAGCCCGCCCCGAGAAGTCGGACAGCGCGCCGGTACTCCGGCAGCGGCGGCCTGTCGCCGCCATCAAGGCGCCGGGCGATGCGGCGCAGGCGCGCCTCCGCGGCGCGGCCCGTCACCTGGAGCGAGTGACCAGCGCGCAGATCGGCGGCCGCCCGGGCGCCGATCTCGCGTGCGGCCTGCGGCTCGTCGAAGACCCGGCGCATCAGCTGCGCCGCGTGCGCGACGTCCGGCTCGGCCCACCGCCCCTGCGGTGGGTAGGGCGGGGCGCCCTCGCCGACCGGGACCAGCGTGAAGTCGACGGCGAGGCTGTTCGCCGCCGTCATGTAATCCATGTTCCCCGAGTAGCCGGTGGCGATCACCGGCTTGCCGAGGTACATCGCCTCCGCGATCATCAGGCCGAGCCCCTCCGCGCGGTGCAGGGACACGTAGCAGTCGCAACTCGCCATCAGGCGGTCGCGGTCGGTGACCTCGAGGTAGTCGTCGAGGAAGACGATGTCCGATCGGCCGTCCGCCGCTGCGAGCACCTCGGCGTGATCACGCGGGAAGCGCTCCGCGTTGATGCTCTTCATCACGAGGACCGGGCCCTCGCCCTCGCCGAACGCGGCACTGAAGGCGCGCACCGCGCCCACCGGGTTCTTGCGCCGGGCTGCGCTGTTGTAGTCGTAGACGCAGAGGAAGGTGAACCCCTCCGGCCACTCGAGCTCCCCGGGCTCCAGCGCCTGCGCCGGGGGAACGATCACGGGCATCGGGATGTGGACGACCGGCACCGGCGCCGCCGCGGCGAGTGTCTGAGCGACGAAGCTCGTGCCCGCCCAGATCTCATCGACGTAGGCGAATGCACCGTCGTACTCCTCGGGGAAGGCGTCGGTCTCCCACCACCAGAGGCCGACGTTGTGGCGATCCTCGAAGAACCGCTCGCCGACGTTGCGCGCGAAGTCCGGCACTCCGTCGGCATTGACGCAGATGAGGTTCACCGGGAGCGGCGGCCCGTCGGGGTCCAGCGCGGCGAACGGGTGCCCCTGCCGGCTGTTCGGTGCGTGCAGCTCCACCGGAGCCACGGGGACGCCGACGGCGTCGAGGGCCGAGACCATCCGGCGCGCGATCTCTCCGATCCCGAGCTCCCCGCGCAGGTAGCCCGCGACATTCACGCCGGGAACGGCGTCACCGCCGATCTCCGCAGACGGCCGCGCGGCGGGGCGCTGGGCTGCGGCCTCTGGCGGCACGAGCACATCCGGGATCGGCAGCTCGGCGGCACCGTACGCCGCGACCCAGCGCAGGAAGCCGCGCGCGCCCGCCTCGTCGGTGAGGTCCGGAAAGGCGTGGCGCAGATCGCCGCGCTCAAGCCAGATGCGCTGCAGCAGCCGCGTGACGCGCGGTGCTCCGGGAGCGCGCTCGTTGAGCCAGGCGACGAACTCGGCCTCACCGGCCGGCGTGAAGATCGATCCCGGCAGCGCCCCGTCGGCGCGGCCATCGCGGTACGCGGCGCGCAGCAGCGGGGTCAACGGCATCCCTGAGGGCAGGCTGCCGTGCCCGTAGGGAGTCAGGCGCGCCTGCTCCCAGCCCTCGACGGCGAGCGCGGCGGCCCAGGCGTCGCAGAGCTCGCGCAGAATCGGCTCGTCGTCGAGGCGGATGCGGTCCTGGAAGCGGCTCAGCTCGTGCGGCCGGCCCGGGTCGTAGCCGCTGAGGTGGAGGAACCGCAGCGGCACGCCATCCACCATGTGGCGCCCCTGCGCGTCGATGGAGAGGTCGCGGCCGAGGACGTTCCAGTAGGCGAGGTTGCAGCCGGGATCCTCCAGGACGGCGAGGTCCGTGACGATCGCCGGCACGAGGTCCATCCAGCGCTGGTCGACGAAGAAGCCCTCATCCGGGGCGTTGCGGCAGTCGGTCAGCAGGCGCTCCGCCCACCAGTCGAGCACCGCATCGGCCTGCGGGTCCGGCTTCACCGCGATGAAGCCCAGGTTGAAGAAGCCGGCGAGGAGGATGTCGACCTCCGCCGGGCGGCGCCCGTCGCGGGGCAGGGGCCCGTGCAGGTGCGGGGTGAGGACCACGGGGTGGCCGTTCAGCGCCTGTTCGACCGGCGCGAGCGGCGCGTGGATGATGACGTCCCCATCGAGATACGCGATGCCGCCGCCATCCCCGCGCGTGGCGAGCAGGTGGCGCAGCAGCGAGGGCTTGAGCGCCGTCGCGAGCTCGAGGACGTCGTAGGACGCCCGCATCTCGTCGAACGCGCCGAGCTGCAGATCGGCGACCGTGACGAGCTCGAACGGCTCGGCGACGGGATCTACGGTGCCGTCGTCGTCGATGACGAGCACGAAGCAGCGGGCGCCCGGGTGGTGCCGCGCGTGGGAGCGCGCGAGCACCCGTGCATGGGCGAGGTGGCTGCGTGTGACGATCGTGCAGACGTCCATCAAGCGCTCCCCCGGTGGCGCCAGCGGCCCAGCGGACGCAGCGCGGCCTCAAGTGCGCGGTGCGGACGGGTATCGAGGATGCGCGTCGTAGCACGCAGGCGCTGATCGATGTCCGCAACCTCATCCTGCAGGCGCCGCGAATACTGGAGCTCGCCGTCGAGCCGATGCGCGAGCGCCAGCAGCCGCTCGCGCGCCACCCACTCCCCGCGGTGCAGCCGCGCCTGCTCGAGCAGCACCGCCCGATCGACCGGCGATGCGGCGGCGCCTGTCTCGGCGACACGCTCGAGCTCCGCGACGAGCTGCGCCGCATGCACGTCGGCGCGGTGGTTCGCCTGCACCAGCTCGCGGGCGTCGATGCCGAGCTGCGGATCGAATGCGGCGAAGTCGCGCGCCAGCGACTCGACCGACGGCCGTTCGGCGAACGCGAGGCCCGCGAAGCCCTCGGCCTCGATGCGGGCATAGCGCTCGCGCGTGACCCAGCCGTCGCAGCCCTCCCGGTCGGTGACGTACACCGGGCGGCCGCAAGCCATGCCCTCGATCGCCGAGCGGCCGAGCCCGACGACGGCATCGGCCTTGCAGATCTCGACCTCCGGGGTGTCGGTGCTGGTGCCCATCGCGCCGACCAGGCTGACCTCGGCGCCGACGCGGTCGGCGGCGGCGCGCAGCAGCTCCAGCCGGTCGCCATCGAGGTAGTTGCCGACCGCGGCGATCCGCCGCAGGCGCGGACCGACGGTGCCGCGCGGGCGGAACCGCTCGCGCGTTTCGATCGGCTGACGCAGGCGGATCACGGGGACGCCCTCGGCGGCTTGGGTGCTCCGGGCCCAGCGTCCCACGCGGTCGTTCAGGACGACGAGCCCGTGAACGACTCCGGGAAGTGCCGACGGCGCGAACAGCACGAAGGTCGTCGCATGGAGCACCATCAGCCGCGGCGCCAGCGGGTAGCGCGCGGCGAGCTCCAGCGCGACGTCGGCGCTGCTCGAGATCACGCCGCCGCACGCCTCGGGGAGCTGCTCAGGGTCGGACACGACGGTCAGACCGGTGCTGCGGGCGAGCTCGGCGGCAGGCCCCTGCTCCGACGCGAAGATCGTCACCGCATGGCCGAGACCCTCGAGCGCGGCGGCCGCCGTGGTGACGTACGTCTCCGTGCCACCGTGCCGGTCCATCCGATGCGTAGCGAGAACGATCTCCACGACGCCATCGAACCACGTTCTCCCGGGCCGCGCAGCTAGGCTCCGGCCATGGCAGACGCCGCCGGCGCACGTTCGGCCGTGGTCGCGGCGGAGGTCTCGAAGACCTTCCGCGTCCCCCAGGAGCAGGTTCACACGCTCAAGGAGCGCGTCCTGCACCCGCTGCGCTCCTCGGCCTACCACGAGTTCCGGGCCCTGCAGGATGTATCGCTGGCCGTCCCCAAGGGCGAGTTCTTCGGAATCGTCGGTCGCAACGGCTCCGGCAAGTCGACGCTGCTGAAGTGCCTGGCTGGGATCTACCGCACCGACGCCGGCGCCATCTGGGTCGACGGGCGCGTCTCGACCTTCATCGAGCTCGGCGTCGGCTTCAACCTCGACCTCGCCGCCCGCGACAACATCACGATCAACGCCGCGATGCTCGGCCTCTCGCGCCGTGAGGCCCGCCGCCGTTTCGACACGATCATCGACTTCGCCGAACTGCGCGACTTCACCGAGCTCAAGCTCAAGAACTACTCGTCGGGGATGCTCGTGCGGCTCGCCTTCGCGGTGATGATCCAGGTGGACGCCGACATCCTGCTCATCGACGAGGTGCTCGCCGTCGGCGACGCCGCCTTCCAGCAGAAGTGCTTCGACGAGTTCGAAGCGATCAAGGCGGCGGGGCGGACGGTGCTGCTGGTGACGCACGACATGAACGCGGTGAAGCGGTTCTGCGACCGCGCGATGCTGCTGGAGCACGGCACGGTCGTCGCCACCGGAGACCCGGAGAGCATCGGCAACCGCTATCTCGACCTGAACTTCTCCGCCGAGGCCCGCGCCGAAGCCACGGCGCTCGAGCACGCGTCGAGCGCCCCCGTCCAGGCGTTGGACACCCTCTTCGGCGACGGGCGCGCCGTGATCGAGGACGCGTGGATGGAGGATGCGCAGGGCAACCGCGCGGCGGTGCTGAAGAACGGCGAGCCGGCCGCCTTCACGATGCGCGTGCGCTTCAGCGCCGAGGTCCGCGAACCGCGCTTCACGGTGCAGCTGCAGAACGGCGCACGCATCCCGCTCTTCACCGCCTCGAGCGGCTGGGGCGCCGCCGCGCCATCCGGAACCTTCCACGCCGGCGAGGAGGCCGTCTGGCGGGCCGGCTTCGACAACGTCCTCGGGCCGGACCGGTATTCGGTGACGCCGTCGGTGACGCTCGAGAACGGGATCGTGGTCGCGATGCGCGATCGGATGTTCAGCGTCGTCGTGACGCGCGCGGATCAACATGCCGGAGCGCTCGTGGACATCCCCTTCGATGCGCGACTCGAGCGTCTCCCGGCCAGCGAGCCGACCGGAGAGGGGGCGGCCCGATGAGCGCCGCGACCGTGCCCGAGGCGGCGCAGGACATGGGCCGGCCGATCGGCGGGCCGACGGCGCTCGGCACCGACCCGCAGCGCTTTGTGCTGCTCGTCTGGACGATCGCCACCACCGATTTCAAGCTGCGCTTCTTCGGTTCGGTGCTCGGCTACCTGTGGCAGATCATGCGGCCGCTGCTGCTCTTCGGGATCATCTACACGGTCTTCACCGTGGTGCTCGACGTCAACAGCGGAGAGCCGGACTTCGGGGTCGCGCTACTGCTCGGCATCGTGCTCTTCCAGTTCTTCACCGACGCGACGAGCGGGTCGGTGCGCTCGATCGTGCTGCGCGAGAGCCTGGTGCGAAAGGTCGACTTCCCGCGCGCCGCCGTGCCGCTCGCGTGCGTGCTTCAAGCGCTCTTCAACCTCGGACTGAACCTGATCCCGGTGCTCGTCTTCCTGCTGGCCAGCGGCGGGACACCGCGCTGGTCGTGGCTTGAGCTGCCGCTGATCCTCGGCGTGCTGATCCTCTTTGTGACGGGGCTTGCGCTGCTGCTCTCGTCGCTCTTCGTGCGTTACCGCGACGTCGAGCCGATCTGGGACGTCGCGATGCAGGCGCTGTTCTACGGGACTCCGATCCTCTATTCGCTGTCGGTGGTGATCGACAAGGCGGGAATCTCGGTCGCGCGGATCATGCTGATCAGCCCGCTTGCCGCAGCGATCGAGCAGGCTCGCCACGCGGTGGTGAGCCCCCAGTACGGCTCGCTCAGCGAGATCTACGCGACCGGCGCCGGCGTACTGATCCCGCTGGGCGTGACGGCGGCGGTCTTCGCGCTCGGCGCGGTCGTCTTCACTCGCGCCGCCCCGCGAATCGCCGAAGAGCTCTGAGCGCGGCTCAGCCGCCGTACGTAAACGGCAGCGCGTCCG
>WLNG01000081.1 GCA_009699915.1 Actinomycetota bacterium | reverse complement strand
TGCGCCGGAGCTCCGACACGTGATCGTGCGCGGCGAGGCCGGCGGCTCTGCGGCAGGGCGCACGGTCAGCATGCTGGCCGACGAGCTGCTGTCACCGGCGCTCGAGAACGGCCCCGTCGTCGCTCCGGATGACGTCGCCTGCATCCTCTACACGTCAGGGACGACCGGTCCGTCGAAGGGCGCGGTGCTGACGCACCAGGCGAACCTGCAGCTCACGCGCGGCAATGTCGCGCTGATGGAGTACACCGACGCCGACGTCCTCTACACCGCGTTCCCGCTCTTCCACGTGAACGCCAAGTACACCTCGGTCATCTCGAGCATGCTCGTCGGCGCGCGCCTGGTGCTCGACGATCGGCTGAGCGCCTCCGGGTTCTGGGACCGGATGCGCGAGCACGGTGTCACCTCGTTCAACTACCTCGGGACGATGCTCTCGATCATCGCCAAGCAGCCCGCCCGGCCCGATGATCGCGAGCATCCGGTCGTGCGCGCCTACGGCGGTGGCTGCGATGGAGCGCTCTGGCTGGAATTCGAAGAGCGCTTTGGCGTGCGGCTCCATGAGCACTACGGGATGACGGAGGTCGGCATCGCCACCTGGAACACGCGCACCTCGCGCCGGCCCGGCTCGTGCGGGCGGGCGGCGCCCTACTTCGATGTGCGCGTCGCCGACGAGGGTGACGTCGAGGTGCCCACCGGCGAGGTCGGCGAGATCCAGATTCGCCCCCGCCATCCCGGCACGATCCTGCGGGAGTACTGGGCGCGCCCGGCGGAGACGATCGCCTCCACGCGCAACCTCTGGTTCCACACCGGCGATCGCGCCTGGTGTGACGAGGACGGCTTCTTCCATTACGTCGACCGCCTCAAGGACTCGATCCGCCGGCGCGGCGAGAACGTCTCGTCGTGGGAGATCGAGAGCGTCATCACCGCCTTCCCCGGCGTGCTCGAATGTGCTGCCTACGGCGTGCCATCGGATCTGGGCGAGGATGAGGTGATGGTCGCGCTCGTGCCCGAGCCCGGCTCGGAGGTGGACCTCGACGCGCTCGTCGAGCACTGCCGCAGCCGGCTGGCCTACTTCGCGGTGCCGCGGTACCTGCGCGTCTGCGAGGCACTTCCGAAGACGCCAAGTCAGCGCGTCCAGAAGTTCAAGCTCCGGGAGGACGGCGTCACGCCGGACACCGTTGATCGCGGGGAGCGCGCGGCGGCCCGGCCATGACGCCGCGGCGCCTGGAGGGAACCGTCGCGATCGTCACCGGCGCTGCCGGTGCGTTCGGCCGCGCGATCACCCACCGGCTCCACTCCGAGGGCGCGAGTGTCGCTGCTTGGGATTGCAACGGCGACGGAGTCCGGCAGTTGGCCGAGACGATCGGCGACGCGGTGCTGCCGCTCGAGGTCGACATCACCGACTCGGCGGCCGTTGACGCTGCGGCGCAGGCAACGCGCGACGCCTTCGGCCCGATCACCATCCTCGTCAACAACGCGGGCATCTCGCGCGCGGGGCTCCCCTGGGAAGACTCGGACGAGTCGTGGGCGGAGATGATCTCGATCAACGCCTCCGGCAGCTACTGGTGCGTGCGCGCGGTGCTCGGTGACATGCGCGAGCAGCGCTACGGCAAGATCGTGAACATCGGTTCGCTCGCCGCGCAGCAGGGTCGGCCGACGACGGCCCCGTCGTACGCCGCTTCGAAGGGCGCGGTGCTCGGGATGACCGTCTCGCTCGCGCGCAATCTCGGCGAGTTCGGGATCTGCGTCAACGCGATCAATCCAGGCTTCATCCGCACGGAGATCCACGACCAGTTCACCGACGAGGAGATCGCGCGCCTCGCGGCCGACATTCCGGTCCATCGCCGGGGCCGTCGCGGAGAGCACGGTGTCCCGGACGACATCGCTGCGGCGGTTGCCTATCTCGTTTCGCCGGATTCGGACTTCGTTTCGGGCGAGTTCCTCAGCGTCAACGGTGGGAGTAGGACAGGATCATGAGCAGCTATCGCGTCAGCATCGACATCGGCGGAACCTTCACCGATTGCACGATCGTCGATGAGGCGGGCGCCGTCACCATCGCGAAGGCCTCGTCCACGCCGGACGACTTCTCGCGCGGGTTCATCGACTCACTCGAGGCCGGGGCACAGCATCTGGGGATCACGCTCGCCGATCTGCTCAAGGACACCGCCCGGCTTTCGCACGGAACGACGGTCGGCATCAATGCGGTCGTCAGTCGCACCGGGTCGCGTGTCGGCCTGGTGTCCACCGCCGGTCACGGCGACGCGCTGCGCATCCTCAACAGCGAGGGCCGCACGAACGGGCAGCCGGTCGAGCGGATCCTGAATTACGCGGCGAGTTCGCTACCCGAGCGGTTCGTCCTGCGCGAGGACGTGCGCGAGGTCAACGAGCGGATCGACTCGTTCGGCGACGTCGTGGTTCCGCTCGACGAGGAGGGGCTCGTCAACGCGGTGCAGGAACTGCTCGATCAGGGAGTCGAAACGCTCGCAGTGAGCTTCCTCTGGAGCCACCTCGAGCCGCGTCACGAACGGCGCGCCAAGGAGCTTCTCGACGCACGCTTCCCCGATCTCTACATCAGCTACGGGTCGCAGCTGGCGCGCAGGATGGGCGAGTACCCGCGCGCTGCGACCGCGGTGCTCAACTCGTACATCGGGCCGCTGATGCGTGACTACGTCACGCGACTGCTCGATCGCCTGCGCGAGCATGGGTATCAGGAGCGACTGCTGTTCGCGCAGTGCGATGGCGGACTGGTCGATGCGCTCGACATCGTCGAGCGGCCGGTCATGACGCTCGAGTCGGGCCCGGTGGGCGGCGTGATAGCCAGCCAGCGCGCCGGCGCTGAGGTCGGTCACGAGCACATCATCGCCGCCGACATGGGCGGGACGACCTTCGACGTCAGCGTCATCGCTGACGGCCGACTGCCGGTGCGCGATGCGGTCGTCGTCGAGCAGCACGATCTCTTCCTGCGGATGGTCGACGTTGAGTCCGTCGGCGCCGGTGGCGGCAGTCTCGCCTGGGTCGATCCGCAGTCCGGCGCCCTGCGCGTCGGTCCTCAGAGCGCGGGGGCCGATCCGGGTCCGGTCTGTTACGGCCGCGGCGGCACGCAGCCGACGACGACCGACGCGGACCTCGTTCTCGGGCTGCTCAACGGGGACAACTTCCTCGGCGGGCGGATGAAGCTCGACAAGGAGGCCGCGACGCGTGCGATCGCGCAGCTCGGCGATCAGCTCGGTCTCAGCGTGATGGAGTGCGCCGCCGGTATCCAGGAGGTCGCCGACAGCCTGATGGAGGACAAGATCCGCTCGATGACGATCGCGCGCGGTCACGACCCGCGCGATTTCACGCTCTACGCCTTCGGCGGTGGCGGAGCGGTGCACGCGGCGCTCTTCACCCGCGGGCTTGGCATCGGCAGGATCGTCATTCCGGTGGGCGATCTGGCCTCGGTCTGGTCGGCCTACGGCATCGGGCTGGAGGGGTACGGCCGCACCTACGAGACGCCGATGTTCATGCGCGTCCCACTCGATCATGCGCGCGTCGCTGAGGGCTACGCCCGGATTGAGCAGCTCGCCCGTGAGGATGCCGAGCGTGCCGGCATCGCCTGGGACACGCTCGTCCAGCACCGCAGTGCCGACATGAAGTACGCGCTGCAGGTGTATGACGTCGAGGCCGACGTCCCGGCTGGAGACCTCGAAGCTGCGGCGATGGATGAGATCGTCGAGACCTTCTCGCGCACGTATGCGCGGCGTTTCGGCGAGGGCGTCGGATATCCCGAGGGCGGCATCGACCTGATGGGTCTGCGCCTCGTGGTCGCTCCGGCCGATCCGCTGCGCCCCGTCACCGCGACGGAGTCTTCCGCGCAGGCCGACGCCGCTCCCATCGGGGAGCGTGACGTCTACTGGCCCGAGCACCGGGCCGTGTCGGCGACGCCGGTCTTCAACGGTCCTTCGCTTCCGGCGGGAACCGTGATCGAGGGGCCGGCCCTCGTCGACTACCCGGACACCACCGCAGTGGTGCGCCCGGGCCTGACCCTTGCCGTTGAGCCCGGCGGCAACCTCACGATCGAGCTGGGAGCCTGATCACGATGAGCATCACCGAGCGAACCCTTGCCAACGAGCGCGAGCGTCGTGCCGAAAGCTTCATCGAGGGCTATCTGCCGCCCGATGAGCTGGTTGTCGACCCGAGCCTGAAGATGCACACCGAGTACGACACGGACATCGATCCGATCTCCTACGAGGTGCTGCGGTCAAAGATCTGGAACGTCAACTGGGACCATCAGGAGACGATCCGCCGGGTCTCGGGCAGCCCGGTCGTGGTCTACGGCTACGACTTCAACACGTCGATCCAGACCGAGGATGGCGAGGGTGTCTGCTTCGGCCCGGGCAACCTCTTCTTCAGCGCCTGCGCGGATGTCTGCGTGAAGTGGACGCTTGAGCATCGCTCGATGAACGTCGGCATCAACGACGGGGACATCTTCCTCCAGGACGACCCTTGGATCGGGACCAATCACCAGATGGATGCCGCCGTCTACGCCCCGGTCTTCTGGGAGGGCCGGCTCTTCGCGTGGGTCTACAACGTCCTGCATCAGCGCGAGCTCGGCGGCGTCGAGCCGGGCGGTTTCACGCAGCAGGCGCGCGACGTCTACTCCGAGCCGACCTTCTTCCCACCGATGAAACTCGTCGAGAATGGCCAGGTCCGCGAGGATGTCGTGGACGCTTGGGTGCGACGCTCGCGGCTCTCCGGCCTGATGACGCTCGAGCTGCGCTCGCAGATCGCCGGTGTGACGCTCGCCAAGGAGCGCGTGCTGGACATGGTCCGTCGCTACGGTCCGGGCCAGGTCAAGGGCGTGATGCGCAAGATGATCGCGACGACCGCCGATGTCGTCGGCGAGCGGCTGCGCTCACTTCCCGACGGCGAGTGGACCGACACGCGCTACGTCTCCGGCGCGGTCGTCGGCGACCTGACCCCGTACCGCGTGAGCCTCAGCGTGCGTAAGGTCGGCGACCGGCTGATCTACTCGAACAAGGGCACCGATGAGAGTGTCGGCTCGTTCAACATCACTGCCGGCGTCCTGCGGGCCTGCATCACCAACACGCTGCTGACCTTCCTCTGTTACGACCAGTACCTCTGCGCCGCAGGTCTGCTGCAGCAGGTGGACTTCGACTTTGAGCGCGGCACGATCAGCGCAGCGCGACACCCGTCGGCGGTCAGCACCTCGCTGGGGCTGGTGGTCTCGATCGTCCAGTCGCAGCATCTGAACATGAAGATGTTCTCGACCAACGATGCGACGGCGCATCAGACGTTCGCCACCTCCGCCTGTTCGACGCTGATCTACAACCACACCTTCGGGATCGACCAGTTCGGCAACCCGACCGCCAACTTCCCGACCGACGGCATCGTCGGAGGCCTCGGAGCCTTCCCGTGGCGCGATGGCCTGGAGCACGGCGGCACGATGAGCTCGACGATGAACCCGGTCGGCTCGGTCGAAGGACTCGAGCACGAGATCCCCGTGCTGTGGCTCTATCGGCGCGAGGCCGTCGACTCCGGTGGGCACGGGCAGTGGCGGGGAGGCGCGTGCCTGATCGCCGCGATGGTCGGCCATCGCTCACCTGAGCACTACATCTCCAGCGGCGGTCTGGCGCAGAGCGTCACCCAGCAGCCTGGCGTGCTCGGCGGATTCCCCGCAACCGGTGGCCAGATGTGGCGGGCGGAGGACTGCGCGATCCGCGACTGGCTCGCTTCGGGCCGGGTTCCCGGTACGCCTGAAGCGCTGCGTGAGATGGCGCCGGAGCTCGCGCTCGCCGCGCCGAAGGTCTTCGACAATCGGATCACCGAGAACGACGTGTTCGAGGTCCTGCCGAACCCGGGAGCCTCCTACGGGGACCCGGTGCTGCGGCTGCCCGAGCTCGTCGAAGACGATGTGCGCGAGGGCAAGAGCTCGCGCGAGGAGGCCGATCGCATCTACGGCGTCGTCCTGCACGAGGACGGCTCACTCGACGCAGCGGCCACCACGGAGCGGCGCGCAGCCCTGTTGCGCGACCGGCTGGTCGCGGCGAAGCCCGCCCCTGAGCCGCGCAGCGGAACGATCACCTCCGTTGTCGAGCGCGCTCTGGCGACCGTCGTCGTCGGGCCCGGTCAGAACGGAGCGGCGCTCGCGTGTGTGCACTGCCATCAGGAGCTCGCCCCGCGTGAGGGCAACTACCGGCTGGGTACCGCATGGCTGGAGTACCGCACGCCTGAGTTCGGCGCGCACTTCACCGACCCGCAGGAGCAGGTCGGCCACGATCTGCGCTGGCGTTCGTACCTGTGCCCGTCGTGCGGCCACGCGCTGGACGGCGAGCTCTGCCGTCCCGACGACGATCCCGTCTGGGACGTGCGTCTGGCGCCGGCCGAATAGGACGCCCGAGCGTGCCGACCATCCTTCTGGTCCGCCACGCCCAGGG
>WLNG01000080.1 GCA_009699915.1 Actinomycetota bacterium | reverse complement strand
TTCGCCCAGATCGCCTGCGCGAGGTCCTTGCCGACCTTCGTCGCGTTGATGTCGAAGGCGCACGTGAACTCGATGTCCTTCACGTGGTAGCCGCCGAGCTCGACGTGCATCAGGCCCGGAACCGGGGTCTTCGCGTCGGCATCCTTGTAGTGCTCAACGCCCTGCACGAATGAGTTCGCGCAGTTGCCGACGCCGATGATCGCCACGCGCACCTTGTCGTGCTGGTAGCGGGCCGTGCCATTGCTGCTTGCGCGGCCGCTGGCCGTCGCCTTTCCGTTGGTGCTCACTGAAACGGGATTCCCTTCTGGAAGATCTCTCCGGGGACGGACACCGGCCACGGGGGCCGGTTACACCTCGCCGAGTGGCTCATTGAGCACGCGGCGAACGTGTGCGATCCGTTGGATAGTTGTCACGGTACCGATTGCGCCGAGAATCCACACGGAGATGGACAGTGCGTTGACAGGATCGTCGTGGCCGATCAGACCCGCGAGGATGATGCCGGTCGAGAGAATGACCACGCGAGTCGGCCTGCTGCCGAAGCCCACCTTGGCGTCGGCGCCCAGCGCCTCGGCCCGGGCGCGGGTGTAGCTCACCATCACCGAGGCCAGCACCGCGAAGGTGCACAGGGCGGCGTTCACCGACTGGCCATCAGCGGCGAAGACGTAGGCGGCGGCGAAGAGCGCGAGCCCCTCACCGAGCCGGTCGAGTGTCGAGTCGAGGAACGCACCGAAGTCGGTGCCCTTCCCCGACATGCGCGAGTAGCGCCCGTCGAGGGTGTCGAAGATCGATCCGACGGCGAATGCGATCCCGCCGATGATCAGCTGATCGAGCCAGATGAAGACGGCCCCGATCACCACCAGCGCGATGCCCGTGAGCGAGATCGCATTCGGTGTCAGCCGCGACTCGATCAGTGCGTTGCGCGCCCACTCGCGCCGTTCGCCCGGGGGGCGCTGCCCCGACGGGGCGGTCATACGGCTGTGGCCTGCGCCGGCTGGAAGCGCCAAGCGGCGCGGGTCCGGGCGAGTGACACGGCGCCGCCGGCCGCCATCGCGGCGGTGAGAGCGCCGAGGACGGCGTCGGTGAGGAAGTGGTTTGCCGTCACGACGATCACGAAGGTCACAAGGACCGGGTACATCATCCAGAAGATCCGGACGGCACGCCGCTGGGCGAGCTTTGCGAGCGGCACGCCGATCATCAGCGCGAAGGCGACGTGCATCGATGGGACGGCGGCGTACGGGTTGAAGAGCGCATCGGCGGCCGCATCGGTCGGCTGGACCCCAGTGAACGAGGCGACGCTGTCGACGAAGCCCCATTCCGGGAAGAAGCGCGGCGGCGCCGCGGGGTACAGCGTGTAGCCGGCGAGCGCGATGCACCACGAGACGATGAACATGTTGCGCACGAAGTAGAAGCTTCGGTTGTGCGCGACGTAGAGGTAGACGAGCGCTGCGAGCGTCACCGTCATCTGCGCGTTGATGTACGTCCAGGAGGCGAAGTCCGCAACCACGCCTGTGGCGCCGAAGAGGTTCTGCAGGTCGGGCTCGACGAAGATGCCGAGCGACCGTTCGAGATCGATGATCGAGCGGCCGTGCGCGAAGGCGGCGGCAGTGCCCTGCGGGTCGTCGATCACCCCGCGGATCAGCCGGTACGAGAGGTACAGGACCAGCATGAGCGACACCTGCACCACGACATCCCAGATGCCGTTGGGCAGGCGCGCCGAAATTCTCTCCACCCGGGCGCGCATGACGTTCACCGAATCGTAACCGGACCGCTCGTTCCTGAGGAAGCGGTGGGCGGCTGCTTTCAGCGCTCGCAGCGCGACCCGTTGGCCGCGATCCGGCCCAGAGCGAACCGCACACCGACCCGCACGGTGCCCGGACGGTCGATCCGCACGGTCGTCCAGCCGTCTGGCCCGCGCGCGACGCACCCGGCGCCCCGGGTCAGCGCCAGGTAGGGCGAGAACCGCACGCGCAGGACCCCGGTCGCAGGACGCGGGGACGTCAGCGTCACCGTGTCGGCGTCGAGCGCCGTGACGCGCAGCGGCGCAGAGATCAGCGCCCGTGCGCCCGCGACGGCATAGAGCCGCCAGTGGCGGTCGTGCCAGACCTCGTCGAGGCCCGGGACGCGCCCCGCGGTGACGAGCCGCGTCTCCTCGCGCCCGGCTGGGTCGGGCACCGTGTCGGGCACGGCCACGTAGCGCACGGCGTTCGCATCGAGCCAGTTGCGGTAGCGCGCCGGCGTCAGCGCGCCGTCGTAGAAGAGCGCGTTGTATTTCAGGTCGAGCTGGCGCTCCCATCCGCGCGCCAGCGGGTGGGCCAGCGCGACCCAGCGCGTCTCCCAGTGGGTGCGCGTGAACGGGATCTCGACCCGGAACGGGCCCTCGGTGGCCGCGCGCCGATCGAGCTCGGCGATCAGCGGTCGGTGGTAGGCCTCGTGGCGCGCTGGATCGTGCGCGTCGCGGGCGATCGAGCGCACCGGCGCCGACCACTGCCAGACGAGCAGGACCGGCGCCAACAGCGCGAGCGCAAGCATCCGTCGGCCCCAGAGAGCCCCCACGGCGATCGGCCCGCCGAAGATCGCGACGAGGCGCACGAGATTTCCGCCGAGCGGGGTGTCGACGATCAGCGCGCCGATCAGCAGAACGCCGTAGAGACCGGCACCCCAGCGCAGCGTGCGTTCTCCCGCCGGGAGCGCGGCCAGGATCCCGAGCACCATCGCCAGCGAGAACAGCGCTGCCGCGACACCGAACGGCTGGATCCCGCCTTGCGGGAATGCAAGCGCGATCAGCGCGCCGCTGAGGACCGCTCCGACCGCCGGGTCGAGCGCCCTGCGGTTGCGGGTCCCCAGCCACCATGCGGCGCAGGCGAAGGTGAGGAATGCCGCGGCGACCGGGCTGGTCAGCGTTGTGATCACGCCGAGCGGCCCGGCCGCCCAGCGGGGCTTCGACCGGGCTGCCAGGAGCGCAGCCATGCCTGGCGCAAGCCCGGCGGCGAAGGCGAGCTGGCCCCCGAGCAGCGTGGACACGATGCCGACGGCGAACCAGAGCGATGCCGCTCGGGCGGCTTCCGGACGCGCGGCCCAGTGCAGCCGACTGAGGCGCTCGAAGCACCATGCGGCGACCACGGCGCAGAGCGCAGCGAGCACCTGCGGGGTCAGCACGGAGGCGATCGGCGGGACGAGCACGCTGTAGCCGGGCAGATGGTGGCCCCCGTACCAGCCCTGTTCCCAGATCAGCGCGTGGAACCTGCGGAACACGTCGGCGCGGTACTGATGCGCTGCGAGGTCCGGTGTCGGCGGATCGACGGCAAGCCAGATCGCGGCCAGCAGCGCCGTCAGCGACCAGGCCGGAAGCCCTCGCAGGCGCGCCATGGTCTACTGGCCGGGCGTCTGCAGAAAGGCTGCGATCTCGTCGATGAGATCCGGCCGGTCGAGCCACGGCCAGTGGCCCGCGTCGGCGAGGTGCAGCGTTCGCGTCTCGCCGCCGAGGGCTTCCGCGTAGGCGTCAGCGAAACCCGCGGGGATGTACGGGTCGCGATCTCCCCAGACGACCAGCGCTGGACAGCGCAGCTCGCCGAGACCCGCTCCGGCCGCAGCGAGCTTCGTCTCGGGGCTCGAGCGGTAGAGGCGCAGGATCGCGCGCTGGGTGCCCTCGTCGAGATGCTCGAGGACCTGCTTGCGCCATGCCGCCGGCATCGGACCCGGGGTGGCGTTCGAGCTCCGCGTTCCCCGCCTGAGCACGAACGGCCCCGTGAAGCCCATCGCGAGCTCCCCGATGAACCGCAGCCGCCAGAGCTTCGCCCAGCGATGCCAGCGGTAGCCGGGCAGGAAGGGCACCGTGTTGATCACGACGAGCCGTTCCACGCGCTCGGGATGGCGCATCGCCCAGAGCAGGCCGACCCCGCCCCAGTCATGGACGACGAGCCGCACGCGATCAACACCGGCGAGCTCCAGGAAGCGCTCGAGGAAGTCGGCGTAGAACTCCATCGTGTACGCGCGGTCGCCGCGCTTGCCGCTGCGTCCAAACCCGGGGAGGTCGGGGGCGATGCCTCCGGTCGCCGTCAGGAACGCCGGCCACTCGTCGCTGCTGGTCGGCACGCCGTGCAGGTAGAGGACGGGCGTCCCATCTCCCGCCGCAGACCGCCAGAAGACCGGCTGGTCGTCGAGCTGCCCGGTGTGCTCGGCGATCTCTCTCATGCGCTGTCGCACGATACCGTCCGCGGTCGTGGCGCCCGCCGCCGAGAGGATCTCCCGTTCGCAGTGGCTCCGGCCGTCGGCCCGCCGCGTGGCCGCGCTGCGGCGCCGGCTGGCGGAGGTCTACGGGGTTCCGGTGCTGGAGCCGCACGGCGACCCGCTCGGCGAGCTCGTGCTCACCGTGCTGTCGCAGTCCACCAACGACCGCAATCGCGACGTCGCCTTCCTGCGCCTGCGGCGGCGGTTCCCCGATTGGGCGGCGGTCCGTGATGCGCCGGTGCGCGAGATCGAGCAGGCGATTCAGCCGGGCGGGCTGCACATCCAGAAATCCCGCCGCATCAAGGAGATGCTCGAGGCGCTGCCGCCCGAGTTGGATCTCTCCTGGATGCGCGATGCGCCGGTGCGCGAGTCGCAGCAGCTTCTCTGCGCGCTGCCCGGGGTGGGCCGCAAGACGGCGGCCTGCGTGCTGCTCTTCTCCTACGGGCTGCGCGATGTGCCGGTGGACACGCACGTCTCGCGGGTCGGCACCCGCCTCGGCCTGCTGCGCCCGGGCGCTCCGTTCGACGAGCTGCACGACGAGATGCTGCGGCTGACGCCGCGCGGCGCGGAGCTCGAGCTTCACGCGAATCTGCTGCGCCACGGCCGTCGTACCTGTCACGCGCAGGCCCCGAACTGCGGCGGGTGCGCGCTGCGGCGGATGTGTCCGGGCCGCTCCGGCGCGCCTGGATAGATCTGCTACTCTACGACTAAGATTTTCAGCGTCTGGAGACTTCGATCCACGGACGCGTGTCATCCTGAGTCATTCCCAAGAGCAGCTAGGAGCATTTCCCCACATGGGCAAGATCATCGGTATCGACCTCGGCACAACGAACTCCTGCATGGCGGTTCTGGAGGGCGGCGAGCCGACCGTCATCGAGAGCACGGAGGGCGGCCGCACGACCCCGTCGGTCGTCGCCTTCACCCCGGCCGGCGAGCGCCTCGTCGGCACCGTCGCCAAGCGTCAGGCGGTCACCAACCCGACCAACACGGTCTTCTCGATCAAGCGCTTCATGGGCCGCAAGGAGGCCGAGGTGCGCGAGGAAGAGTCGATCGTGCCCTACAAGGTCGTCTCCGGCCCGAACGGCGACGCGCGCGTCGAGGCGGCGGACAAGCAGTACAGCCCGCCCGAGATCAGCGCGATGATCCTCGCCAAGCTCAAGGCCGATGCCGAGGCGTACCTCGGCGAGACGGTCGACGGCGCGGTGATCACCGTCCCCGCCTACTTCAACGACGACCAGCGCCAGGCGACCAAGGATGCCGGTCAGGTCGCGGGCCTCGAGGTCAAGCGGATCATCAACGAGCCGACGGCCGCCTCGCTCGCCTACGGCCTCGACAAGGAGGACGACCAGACGATCCTCGTCTTCGATCTCGGCGGCGGCACCTTCGACGTCTCGGTGCTGGAGATCGGCGACGGCGTCTTCGAGGTCAAGTCGACCGCCGGCGACAATCACCTCGGCGGCGACAACTTCGACAAGGCGATCGTCGACTGGCTCGCAGGAGAGTTCAAGAAGGACCAGGCGATCGACCTGACCGCCGATCCGATGGCCCTCCAGCGCCTCTACGAGGCCGCGGAGAAGGCCAAGATCGAGCTCTCGAGCGCGCAGGAGACGCAGATCAACCTGCCGTTCATCACCGCCGACGCCGCCGGACCGAAGCACCTTGACACACGCCTGACACGCAGCAAGCTCGGCGAGCTGACGGCCGATCTGGTCGATCGCGTCGTCGCCCCGGTGCGCCAGGCGATCGACGACGCCAAGGACAAGGGCGTCACCGAGATCGAGCACGTCGTGCTCGTCGGCGGGATGACGCGTATGCCCGCCGTGCAGGAGAAGGTCAAGGAGCTGACCGGCAAGGAGCCGCACCGCGGCGTCAATCCGGACGAGGTCGTCGCCGTCGGCGCGGCGATCCAGGCCGGCGTGCTCGCCGGCGACGTGAAGGACGTCCTGCTGCTCGACGTCACCCCGCTGACGCTCGGCATCGAGACGAAGGGCGGCGTCATGACGCGCCTGATCGAGCGCAACACAACGATCCCGACGAAGAAGTCGGAGGTCTTCTCGACCGCCGAGGACAACCAGCCCTCGGTCGAGATCCATGTGCTCCAGGGCGAGCGCGAGATGGCCCAGAACAACAAGTCGCTGGGCAGGTTCCAGCTCACCGGCATCCCACCGGCGCCGCGCGGCATCCCGCAGGTCGAGGTCGCCTTCGACATCGATGCCAAC
>WLNG01000008.1 GCA_009699915.1 Actinomycetota bacterium | reverse complement strand
GTGCCCGTTGAAGGCCAGCGCTCTGAGGCTCGGTGCGAAGACCGGCCCGCCGACCCCGTCGATCACGACGTCGACGCCGCGTCCGCCGGTGAGCTCGCGTACCTCAGCTGCAAGCGCTTCGGGATCGGGAGCTATCACGTGGCTCGCGCCGTGAGCGCGGGCGCGCTCACGCTTGTCATCGGTCGACGCGACGCCGATCACCTCGGCGCCGAGCGCCGCGCAGAGCTGGACGCAGAGCGAGCCGAGACCGCCCGCCGCAGCGTGGATGAGGACGGTCATCCCGGCAGCGATACGCCCGAATCGATGCACGGCGTACCAGGCCGTGACCCCCTGCGAGAAGACGGCTGCTGCCTGCGAAGCAGCGAGCCCATCGAGCACCGGGAAGACATGATCGAGGGGCGCGACGACATGATCGGCGTAGCCGCCGCCGTCCTCCATGAAGACGATCACGCGCGTGCCGGGCGGCGGCCCGTCGGCCGGCCCTTCGAGAACCACGCCGGCGACCTCGGAGCCGGGGATGAAGCTCAGCGGCTGATCACGCCGGTATTCCCCGCGGCGAACCATGGTGTCGGCGAAGTTCACGCCGATCGCCTCAACCTCCACCAGCACCTCCCCGACCCCGCGTTCCGGGCAGGGCTCCTCCCCCCAGGACATGACCTCCGGAGGTCCGAATGATGAGAGGACGACGACACGACGCATCCGCATCACATGAGCTTCCTCGCGCGGCCCGGGCCGACCAACTGGCGAATGCGCTAGGCACGGCCGTCCGTGGCCGAACGTACTTTGCTGGGATGGACGTTACGAACCTTCACGGACGGCGCGCTTCCGCTCGCTGGGAGCGCACCAGTGTCGGCGACCTCTTCGAGCGGGGCACGTGGAGCGAGCCGGACAAGGAGGCGATCGTCGCGTGGGAAGGCGCATTCGCCGACCCGTCGCTGCAGCGCGTGACCTACCGCCAGGCCGACGAGACGGCTAACCGCATCGCCAACGCGCTGCTCGCCCGCGGATTGCAGCGCGGCGACTGCGTGGTGATGTTCTGCGACAACTCGGTCGAGGCGTACCTGTGGAAGTTCGGGGTCGCCAAGGCGGGACTCACCGTTGTGCCGATCAACCCGATGCTGGCGCCTGACGTCATCGCCTACCTCATCGAGACGACCGAGCCGAAGTTTGCGATCGTCGACGCGGTGCTGTGGCCGCGGGCGCAGGAGGGCTTCGAGCGCGGCGGGCTGACGCCGGACGTCACGATCGAGATCGGCGGAGGTCCCGTCGCCGGCAGCACCGGCTTCGGCGCGTTCATCGAGGGTGCCGGCTCGACCGAACCGGACGTCGAGATCCATGGCGACGACATCTGGGAGATCATCTTCACCTCGGGAACGACGGCGATGCCGAAGGGCGCCATGGTCTCCCACACCTACAGCTATCTCGGCGCCTACTCATTCGCCCTGACGCTGACGCGCAACCTCCACATCGAGTCGGAACTGCGCCTGATCAGCTTCCTGCCGCTGATCTTCCACATTGCAGATCAGATCTTCAGCTTCCCGGCGTTCCTCGCCGGCGGAACGCTGATCATGGGCCGTGGTCCGGATCCGGAGAACATCGCTGCGGCGATCACCCGCGAGCGGGCGACCGCGCTCTGGGGAGGTTCTCCCGCGATGCTCTCCGACCTCGTCGCCGTGCTCGACCGCGAGCCGTCGTCCTACGACGTGCGCAGCCTGACGACCACGATCTACGGCTGGACGGCCGCTCCCCCGGAACTCATCGAGTCGCTCAAACGCCACTGCGGCGAGCAGCTCGTCCCATGCGAGATCCTCGGCCAGACCGAGGCGATCTCGTCGCATCGCTTCTGGCCCGACAAGTGGCGCGAGACCTTCCTGCGTACGGCCCCCGACCTGAACTATGTCGGCGTCCCGAACCCGATCCTCGCCGCCGATGTCGTCGACGAGAACATGAACTCGCTGCGCGACACCCCCGGCGTCGTCGGCGAGGTCGTCTACCGCTCACCGGTCGTCGTCGCCGGGTACTACAAGGACGAGGCCGCCACGGCGGAGGCGTTCCGCGGCGGTTGGTTCCATTCGGGCGACCTCTGCGAGTACGACGCCGATGGCCTGCGCATCATGGTCGACCGCTCGAAGGACATGGTCAAGTCCGGCGGCGAGAACGTCTCCAGCCTGCGCGTCGAGGCGGTTCTGCGGCTGCATCCGCAGGTGCTCAAGGCCGCAGTCGTGGGCCTTCCGCACGATCACTGGGGCGAGGCTGTGACGGCGTTCGTGATCGCATCGGAGGGCGCCGTTCCCAACCCCGAGGAGCTGATCGCCTTCTGCCGCAGCAGGCTTGCGGGGTTCGAGACGCCCAAGCACATCGAGCTGGTGACCGAACTTCCCGAGACCGTCGGCGGGAAGGTTCTGAAGTACAAGCTCCGCGCCCAGTACGCGGACCTCCTCGACGGCTCCTGAGCGCTCAGTCGGCGACGGTCAGCAGCACGACGCCGCCGATCACGAGCAGGACTCCTGCGCCCTTGGCGAACGTGATCCGCTCGTCGAGGAAGGCTGCGGCGAGCAGCAGCGTGAATGCCGGATAGGCAGCCGACACGGGAACGACGATGCCGGCCTTGCCCGAGTTGAGCGCGACATAGAGGGCGATCAGGCCCGAGATCGCCAGGGCGGCGGACGCTGCGGCCCACCAGCCGTCGCCGCTGAGTCGCAGCGTCGCGTGGCCGCTGGCGAGTAGGACGCCTGCGACGAAGACGTAGCCGAGGCCGCTGTAGAGGATCAGGTCCTGCCACTGCAGCGAGCGCAACGCGAACTTGCTCGTGATCCCGAGCGCTCCGGTCGCGACGATGAAGTAGGTCGTCGGGATGAACCAGCTCACTGGACGACCCTCCCCTCACCGCGTGCCGCGGTGAACTAGCACTAGCGCCAGTTGGCGCACCCGCTGGGGTCGAGCAGCCTCAACGAGATGAGCGAAGCTCGCGAGCTGTCGAACATCCCGTACGACGATCTGGTCGTCGACGCGCGGTTCGGACCCTATGACGAGACGGTCACCGAGGACCTGGCGGCGAGACTCGCCGGGCCGATCGGTGCACAGACCCCGACGGCCTTCGCGCCGCCGGCCGTCTACCCGATCCTCTTCCTGCGGGCGCTGCGGCGCGCGATGGGTGGGATCCCGGCCGGGAGCATCCTCGCCAAGCAGGAGCTCGAGTTCCACGCAGAGCTCCCCGTCGGCAGCCAGGTGCACGTCACAACGTGGGTCGGCTCGAAGGAGGTCAAGCGCGAGCGTCCCTTCGTCACGATTGAGTTCGATATCCGTGACGACTCGGGGAAGCAGATCCTGACCGGCCGCAAGATCATCGTCTGGCCCACCGGGCCCGGAGAGCAGGCATGAGCCCCGACACCAGCAGCTTCCCCGCAGTCACCGACACCGTCACCCAGGCGGAGATCGACGTCTACGCGGAGCTCTCGACCGACTTCAACCCGCTGCACGTCGATCCGGAGGCGGCCGCGGCCTCAGAGTTCGGCGGGATCATCGCTCACGGCCCGATCGCACTGCACGCGTTCTTCCGCGCCGCGACGCAGTGGCTCGGGACAGAGGCCGCACCGGCCGGCTCGAACATCCGCATCACCTACCGCGCGCCGACCCGCCCCGGGGACCGCATCACCTGCCGTCTCGTCGAGGCGTCAGAGACCGAGCCGGGGCACTTTGAGGTCAGCGCCGAGTGCGTGAATCAGGACGAGACCGTCGTGGTTTCGATCGCAGCGACGCTCGTCGCCGCCTGATTCATCGAGCCGTCGCGCTTACTTCAGGGTGCCGTGAACGTCGACCTGCTCGCGCAGGAGACGCAGCTCGTCATCGGTTGGCGCCGCAGTGACCGGGACGTCGTCCGGGATCACAAGCTCAAAACCGGTCGCCTCGCGGAGCTCGTCCACCGTGATACCCTCGTGCAGACTGCGCACGCGCATGTCGCCGGCGTCGTCGAAGTCAAAGACGCCGAGCGGCGAGAGCACGAGGCGGATTCCGCCGCCGGGGAGCTTCAGTCGTTCCCGCTCGGTCCGATCGCCGAGCGCTGAGATCAGGTCCACGCGCTCAACGAACGTGCGTGGGCTGTGGCTCGGCATGACGATGTAGTACCCGGTGCAGTGGGCGCTCATCGTGGCGAGTCCGATCGACCCCGGCCCGCGCATCTTCCAGCCGCCCTGGCCGTCGGGGATCCCAAAGAGGTTGATGTTGCCGCGCTGGTCGAGCTGGAGGCCGCCGACGAAGAAGACATCCGGCCGTGACATGTCATCGAAGATGCGGGACTGGAACATCAACGACTCCGCGGCGAGCGTGCGCGGATCGAAGAGGAACGGGTGGACGGCGGGGGGTTCGGCACCGTCACCGAGCCCCTGCACTCCGAGCCCGATCAGGATGCGCGCATCGGGATGAGTGCTGAGGTTCGCCATGACCGCTGCAGCGCGAGCCATCGGCATGTTCGCGCCGACCTGGATCGTGCGGTCGCCCGGGCGCATGTCGCGGACGAGCAGGATGGCGAAGAGTTCGTTGATCGATGCTGGTTCCATGCTCACACCAGAAGCGAGGTGATCCGTCGGATGCCGACGGCCTCGAGATACGCCGCGTGGTCAGCGGGCTCGTGGACGTTGATGCGCAGGTACTCGGCGATGGCCTCTTCGCCAGCCTTTGCCGCGGCGGCGAAGTCGCGCAGGTGCTGCTCGTCCGCGGTCATCCAACCGTTTGAGCTCGGGTGCGTGCCGAAGGGCGCGTGAACGACCGACGCGCCGGCCCAGAACATCGTGCGGTCCGGGTTGCGACGGATCTCCTCCGTCGTCACCACACGGTCCACCTGAATCACCACGTCCTTCGCCGCCGAACCGAGAAGCACATCCATGTGCGCCGTCCCGACCGCCTGGGCGTTGCCGTACGCGTCGGAGACCTCGGCGTAGATCAGCGCCACGTCGAGCTCGATCGCCGGGATTGCAAGCAGCGGCTCGCCGCGGATCGGATCGTCGAACTCGACGAGCGTCGGATTGAGCTGCGGGAACGACGTGCCGACGCCGCCGCGCCAGGGCATGAAGGGCAGCCGATGACCGGCAGCCCGCAGACCTACGACACAGTGCGCCTCATCGAGATCGACGACCTCAACGCGCCCCTCTTCGACCGCGCGCCGGAAGATCGGGCCGACGGCCGAGACGACTTCGGTCCCGACATAGCAACCGACGACGCGCTTCACGCAGCCGGCGGCGATCAGGAGATCGACCTCCATCCCAGCGACCGGCGCGACCACGGTCAGGTCGCGCACGCCCCGACGCGCCAGCGCGCGCACGAGCGCCATCGGATGGCCGGCCGTGATGGCTCCTCCGATCCCGACCGTCGCTCCGTCTTGGACGACCGCGAGCGCCTCGTCGAGCTCCACCACCGATGAGCTGCGTCCCGCATTCGGCATGATCGACACTCCATCGTCTGCCACCGGCCCCGCCCACTAGCGCTTCCGCCAATACCCATCGGCGAGTCACTAGCTAGCGTCGTCGCTGTGCCTGAGATCGAGCTTCCCGACCGTACCTGCCAGCCCAACCTGACCTCGTACGAGGAGGCGCGCGCAACCTACCGCGTGGACGTCCCGGAGCGCTTCAACCCGACGATCGACATCGTCGAGCGCTGGGCGCAGGAGGCGCCGGATGATCTCGCGCTCATCTCGCTGGGCCCGGAGGGCGAGACCATCGCCGAGCACACCAGCGCACAGCTCGCCGATGCCGGTCGCCGGATGGCCCGAGCGCTCCTGGCACAGGGCGTTGGCAAGGGAGACCCGGTCTTCATCATGTTGCCGCGCGTCCCCGCCTGGTATGCGGCGATGCTCGGCGTGATCCGCATCGGCGCGGTGCCGATGCCGGGCACCAACCAGCTCACCAGCCGCGACATCGCATACCGGTTCAAGACCGCCGACAGCGTCGCGGCGATCACCGACGCGGCCGGCGCCGAGAAGATCGATGCGATCGACGAGCCGCTGTCGACGCTGCGGGTGAAGATCGCCTGGGACGCCGGTGGGCGCGACGGATGGCTCGACCTCGACACGCTGATGGACGACGCGGCCGAAGGCGATCTGCCCGACTCCCCGACCGCGGCGACCGACCCGCTGATCCTGTTCTTCACCAGCGGGACCGTCAGCTACCCGAAGATGGTGATCCAGCCCGCCTCATACGGGCTCGGCCACGTCTCGACGGCGCGCTTCTGGCACGACCTGCGCCCGGGCGACCGCCACTGGACGGTGACCGACACCGGCTGGGCCAAGGCCGCCTGGGGCGGGCTCTTCGGCCAGTGGCACGAACGCGCGACCGTCGTGCAGGTGGCGCTCGGCAAGCCTGATGCCGACACGATCATGCGCATCATCCGCGAGGCGCGAATCACCTCGTTCTGCGCACCGCCGACGCTCTACCGCCTGCTCGTGCAGACCGACCTCGCGAAGCACGACCTTTCGGTCCTGCGCCATTGCACGAGCGCCGGTGAACCGCTCAACCCGGAGGTGATCCGGGCGTGGAAGGACGGCACCGGCGGGCTCACCGTCTATGACGGCTACGGGCAGTCCGAGACGACCTGCCTGGTCGCCAACTACCGCTCGGTCCCGGTGCGCCCCGGCTCGATGGGCCTGCCGGTCCCCGGCTGGACCGTCGACGTGCTCGATGATGAGGGCGCGCGTGCGGCGGATGACACCGTCGGCAATATCGCCGTTCAGGTCACCGACCCGCGGCCCGTCGGCCTCTTCACCGAGTATCACCGCGACCCCGGGGCCAACGCGAAGGCCTTCCGCGATGGCTGGTACTACACCGGCGACAAGGCCTGGCGCGACCTCGACGGATACATCTGGTTCGAGGGCCGTGACGACGACGTGATCACCTCTTCGGCTTACCGGATCGGCCCCTTCGAAGTTGAGTCTGCGCTGATCGAGCACCCATCTGTCCAGGAGGCCGCGGTCGTCGGCAAGGACGACCCGAAGCGCACGCAGATCGTCTGCGCCTTCGTCGTCCTCGCCGCAGGGTTCGAGGCCGGCGACGACCTCGCCGCCGAGCTCCAGGATCACACGAAAAACCTCACGGCGCCCTACAAGTACCCGCGCGAGATCCACTTCGTGGACGATCTCCCCAAGACAGTGAGCGGCAAGATCCGCCGCACCGAGCTACGCGACCGCTTGAAGGGCCAGTAGAGCTAGCGGCCCTGCCATTGCGGCGGGCGCTTCTCGGCGAACGAGCGCGGCCCCTCCTGGGCGTCCTCGCTGAGGTAGACCGGCTCGTAGAGCCTGTCGGCCTCCTCGAGCGCCGCCCTCCAGCCGTGCTCGGCTGAGAGGTAGACGAGCGACTTCGCAGCTCGCACCGAGAGCGGCGCGTTGTTCGCGATGCCCCGCGCCATCTCGAGCGCAGTCTCCTGCAGATCGGCGAGCGGAACGACCTTGTTCACGAGGCCGATCTCATAGGCACGCTGGGCGGTGATCGGATCACCGGTCACCATGATCTCCATCGCGATCCGCGGCGAGATGAGCCACGGAAGCGGGGCAGCCCACGGCGATCCGCGGCCGACCTTCACCTCTGTGATCGCGAACTTCGCGTGGTCGGCGGCGATGACCAGGTCGCACATCTGGGCGAGCAGGAATCCGCCGGCGAAGGCGACGCCGTTGACGGCAGCGATGACCGGCTTGTCGGTTGTCACCGAGCGCTGGAGGTATGGGAGGAAGTCGGGCGGCGGGATCTGCATCGCCGCGCCGGACATCTCCTTCAGGTCCCCGCCGGCGCAGAAGGCCTTCTCCCCAGCGGCGGTGAGGATCAGCACGGCCGCGGACTCATCCTCGGCGAAACGGCGAAAGCCGGCCCACAGCCCGTCGCGGACGGACTTGTTCAGCGCGTTGCGGGCCTCAGCGCGATCGATGGTCAGCGTGGCGACGGAATCCTCAACGACGTAGGTGACGTCGTCGGAGACGTGGATCGTGTCGGACATACGGTGCTCCTCCGGTTCGGGTCAGATGCGCAGGACGCCGCCCGGCTTGCGGACGATCGGTGCATTGAGAACCGCCGACAGCGACATCCCGAGGGTGTTCCGCGTGTCGAGCGGATCGATGAGTCCGTCATCGCGCAGGTCGGAGGTCAGGTAATAGGAGTGGTAGGTCTGCTCGAAGTACGTCGTCACCTCAGAGGTGATGCGCGCGATCTCGTCCGGTGACGGATCCTCACCGCGCCGGCGCAGTCCCGCGACGCGGACATTCGTGAGCGTGTCGGCTGCCTGCTCCGGCCCCATGATCGACGAGCGCGAGTTCGGCCAGGCGTAGACGAAGCGCGGGTCCCAGGTCCGGCCGGCCATCGCGTAGTTCCCCGCCCCCTGCGAGGCATGGCACAGGACGGAGATCTTCGGGACGGTCACGTTCGCCTGGACCATCAGCATCTTGGCGCCGTCCTTGGTGATGCCGCGCCGCTCGTACTCGCGGCCCACCATGAAGCCCGTGACGTTGTGCAGGAAGAGCAGCGGAATCCCGTCGCGATCGCAGAGCTGCATGAAGGTCGTGGCCTTGTTTGCGGCCTCGCTGAAGATCACGCCGTTGTTGCCGAGGATGCCGACCTTAAAGCCCCAGATGAACGCCCAGCCGGTGACCATCGTGTCGCCGTAATGCGGCTTGAACTCGTGGAACATGCTGCCATCCACGATCCGCGCGATCACCTCGCGCATCTCGAACTGCTTCTTGACGTCGTCGGGGATGATCCCGTAGAGCTCTTCCGGATTGTGGAACGGTGCCTCCGGCTCGCGCCGGTCGCTGTCGGACTTCTCGCGCCGGGCCCAGATGCCGACGACATCCCGGGCCAGGCCGAGCGCCTCCTGCTCGGTGTCCACCGCGTAGTCGGCGACGCCCGAAATCGACGTGTGCATGTCGGCTCCGCCGAGCTCCTCGGTCGTGTTCTCCTCACCGGTCGCCGCCTTCACCAGCGGGGGTCCGGCGAGGAAGACGCAGCCGCGCTCGCGCACCATGATCGTCTGATCGCAGAGCGTCGGGGTGTAGGCCGCGCCTGCCGTGCAGTACCCGAAGACGACCGCCAGCTGTGGGATCCCCTCGGCGCTGAGCTGGCACTGCAGCTTGAAGATGTGGCCGGCGTTGGCGTAGATCTCATCCTGCAGGTGCAGGTTGGCGCCGCCTGAGTCGAGCATGTGGACCACGGGCAGCCGGTTCTCGAGTGCGATCTCGAGCGCGCGCACGATCTTGCGCGTCGTGATCGGATACCAGGCGCCGCCCTTGAGTGAGCTGTCGTTCGCGATCACGAGAACCTCGCGGCCGTTGACGACGCCGATGCCGGTAACGAGGAGCGCCTGCGGCGCCTCTCCGTCGTAGTGGCGGTTGGCGGCCAGCGACATGACCTCCAGGAACGGCGAGCCACGATCGAGCAGCAGTTCGATCCGCTCGCGGACGGGCAGCTTCTGCTGCTCGGCGAGGCGGTCGAGCGCATGCTGGGGACGATCGCTGCGTGCCTTCTCGAGCGTCTCGCGCAGCTCGGCGGCGAGAGCGAGGTTGTGGTCGCGGTAGGCGCGATAGGTCGGCGAAGCCGTGTCGACGTGGGATTCCAGGCGATGCATGGTCAGCCCTCCTCGGGCTCGTCGAGCGGCTCAAGCGCCACGAGTGCGGCCCCACGGTCAAACGTGTCGCCGATCGCGACGAAGACGCGATCGACCACCCCATCGCGCTCGGCGATGATCTCGCTCTGCATCTTCATGCTCTCGATCACGACGAGCGTCTGACCGGCACCGACCGCTGCGCCGGCTTCGACGTTGACCGCGATCACGGTCCCGGGCATCGGTGCCGTCGCGGTATCGCCGGAGACCGCAGTCGCCCGTGAGCGCTCGACGGGGTCGACGAGCTGTGCCTGCCAGGCCTGCCCGAAGGCGTGCAGCCAGACCGTGTCGCCGGCGACGAAGAGCCACAGCCGCTCGGTCCGGTCCTCAAGCGTCAACTCGTACCCGTCGCCGGCCGGCCTGAGGCTGCCGTGATAGGGGCGGCCTTCGATGGTCACGGTCGCGCGATCGCCGTGGCGGGCGACATCGACGGAGAATGCATCCCCTTCGCCGATGCTGATATCGAATGAACGGCTCATGGACGCCACTCCCCCATGCCAGCCAGCGGCTCGGGAGCCGCCAGGCGCTGATCGAACCGTGGACTGGCCAGCGCCGTGGCCGCGACGAGGCAGCGTTCGAGCTCGACGTCCGGAGCGACCGGCGCGAGCTCAGCGGCGTGGTCGTCAAGGAACCCGGTGTGGGTCTCCCCGGAACGGAACGCCGGATGTGCGAGCACGCGCGCGAGGAATGCCGTGTTGGTCACGACGCCCAGCAGCACGGTCGAGTGCAGCGCATCCCGCAGGAGCTCGAGCGCCTCGTCGCGCGTCGGGCCGTGGGCGATGACCTTGGCGATCATCGGATCGAACGAGGACGAGACGTCCTGCCCCTCAATCACCCCGTGGTCGATCCGCACCCCGGGCCCAGCCGGGAAGCGCACGAGACCGAGCCGGCCGGTCGCCGGCACGAAGCCGGCGTCGGCGTCCTCGGCATAGATGCGGCACTCGATCGCATGGCCGCTCACCTGGACGTCGTCCTGGCCGAACGCGAGCGGCTCGCCCGCCGCGATGCGGATCTGCTCGGCGACGATGTCGATTCCCGTGATCGCCTCGGTCACGGGGTGCTCCACCTGCAGACGCGTGTTCATCTCCAGGAACCAGAAGCCACCCTGCTCGTCGGCGATCATTTCGACCGTGCCCGCCGAGGTGTAGCCGACAGCACGCGCTAGCGCAACAGCCGTCGCGCCGATGCGCTCGCGTGTCGCGGCATCGACGGCCGGCGAGGGCGACTCCTCGATGACCTTCTGGTAGCGGCGCTGGATCGAGCACTCGCGCTCGGCCAGGTGCAGCACCGTTCCGTGCGCATCCGCCAGGACCTGAACCTCGATGTGGCGCGGGCGCTCGACGTAGCGCTCGACGAAGACGCGACCATCGCCGAAGCTCGCCAGCGCCTCGCTCGATGCGCGCTCGAACGCCTCGCGGCAGGCCGCGGCGTCAGCGGCGGTGCGCATCCCCTTGCCGCCGCCGCCCGCGCTGGCCTTCAGCAGGACTGGGTAACCGATCCGATCGGCGACCGCGACCGCCTCATCGACGTCGGCGACGGCGCCGTCAGATCCCGGGAGGGTCGGCACGCCGGCGGCGGCGGCGAGGCGCTTGGACTCGATCTTGTCGCCCATCGCGCGAATCGCCGCAGGCGGCGGGCCGATGAAGGTGATCCCCGCGGCCGCGAGCTGCTCGGCGAAGTCGGCGTTCTCCGACAGGAAACCGAAGCCCGGGTGGACGGCCTCGGCGCCGGTCGCCTGACACGCAGCGATGATCCCCGCGATGTCGAGGTACGAGCCGACCGGTGTGTCGCCGGTCAGCTCGACGGCCTCGTCGGCCTCGCGCACCGCGCGACCATCGGCGTCGAGCGCATGAAAGACCGCGACGCTCGCGATGCCCATCGTGCGCAGGGTGCGGATGATCCGCACCGCGATCTCACCGCGGTTGGCGACGAGGACCTTCGCAGGAAGGCTCACGTGCCCAGCCCCGCCATCGCGGTCACGCCGTCGCCGTCCCATTCGGCAGGAACGATGATCGGCAGCTCGAGCAGCATCGCGGCGAAGCTCTTCGCCTGCGGGTCGTAGCGCAGCGTGGAGGTCCCGCCCTTTCCGCCCAGCGCACCCTCGAGGATGAAGTTCAGCGCAGCCAGCCCCGGCATCTCCCAGCGACGCACGCCGCCGGTCAGGTAGTGGCCGAAGTAACCGGCGACGCGCTCGGCCGTCACCTGCTGGGCGATCACGGGCGCATATTCGGGCCGCCGCGCGATGACGCCGATGTTCGCGTTGTCGCCCTTGTCGCCGCTGCGCGCGTAGGCGAGGCGACGGAGCGTCACCGTCGTGCCACGGGACGGCGGCGGGCCCTGATCATCCGGCAGTTCGGGCGTTCCGAATGCGAGGCCTTCGGCGCCGGGTGCGATGGGCACCTCGATCCGCTCACCGTCCAGCAGCACCTCGACCGGCAGCGACCGCTTGTCGACGAGCAGGTGGTGGACCTCGATCGAGGGGGCGACTCGCGGCCGTCCGCCGAAGAAGCCGGTCATTCCCTGCGCGACGAGCGCCATCGGGGCGTACTCCGTCGCGAAGATCTCAAGTGCGGCCTTGTCCGCGTGGCGCACACCGACCTTGACGATCGCCTCGCTGGCAGCGTCGTTGCGCCGCTCAGGACCGTACGTGTCACCGGCGCCGATGACTTCGACGGACGCTTCGGCAAGCGGCGCGAAGCCGGCCTTGGCGATCAGGTTCTCGGTGCGGGCGACGAGCGCCTCGCCCACGCGGCGCGCCTTGGCTGCCGCGTCGATGCCGCTGAACATCGCCGTCGTCATGCAGCGATAGCCGTTGGTGTGCGTCGCGGTGACCTTGTAGGTCGAGGGCGGCTGACTGCCGCGCGCACCGGAGACACGGACGCGGTGCTCGCCGACCTGCTCGACCTGAACGCCGCGCCAATCGCAGAGGACGTCGGGCATGATGTAGGCCCCGGGGTCGCCGATCTCATAGACGATCTGTTCAGCGACGGTCGCCGGCGAGACGAGCCCGCCGCTGCCGGCAGGCTTGGTGATGATCGCCGTGCCGTCGGGATGGCACTCGGCGATCGGGAAACCCATGTCGCTCCAGCCGGGCACGAGGTGCCAGTCGGTGAAGTTGCCGCCCGTGCACTGCGGACCGCATTCGACGACGTGCCCGGCGAGCGTCCCTGCGGAGAGCAGGTCGTAGTCGGTGTCCGACCAGCCGAACTCGTGCAGCAGCGGACCGAGCAGCGAGGCCGTGTCGACGCTGCGCCCGGTCACGACGATGTCGGCCCCGGCGGCGAGCGCGGCAGCGATCGGACGCGCTCCGAGGTAGGCGTTCATCGTCATCGGCGCAGCCGGGAGGGGCTCGCCGGTGAACATGTCCTTCGCGCCGGCGGAGAGCAACGCGTCGAGCTGACCCATGATGTCGTCGCCGGTGACGGCCGCGACGCGCATCGGGACGCCCGCCTCGGCAGCCGCCTCGCGGAAGGCCTCCGCGCAGGCCTCCGGGTTGAGTGCCCCGGCGTTCGTCACGACCTTGATGCCGCGTGCGTGGATGTCCTTCAGGCGCGGAGCGATCACGCGGATCGCGTCCGGGACGTAGCCGGCAGCCGGATCCTTGGCGCGGGCGCGCGCAAGCAGCGCCATCGTGATCTCTGACAGGTAGTCCGCGATCAGATAGTCGAGCTCTGCTCCGTCGAGCAGCTGGTCGACGGCGGAACTCGTGTCACCCCAGAAGGCCGCCCAGCAGCCCAGACGAACAGGTTCGGTGCGCATCACGCCATTTAAATAGACGCTTAGTTGATTGTCAACCGCGGCCCTGCCACGATCAGATCATGGCCGTTCGCAGCGCCGAGATCACGCGCGAGAAACTCCTCAACGCCGCCCACGAACTCTTCGTGGAACGCGCCGATCACGCGGCGACCGTGAGCGAGATCTGCACCAGAGCCGACGTCAACGTCGCGATGGTGAAGTACTGCTTCGGCAATAAGGACGGGCTGCTCGACGCGCTGCTGGAGCAGGTGCTCTCAGGCCTCAGCGCCGAGATCGAACGGCTCTCGGCGCTCGACTTGTCGCCCGACGACAAGCTCCGTCGCCATGTTGCGGAGATCGTGCGCAACTACGTGCGCTACCCCTACGTCAACCGCCTCATGAACGGGCGGTTGATGAACGCGGATCCCGGCGCGGTCGATCGCATCAGCCGGAGCTTCGCGATCCCCGCGCGCGACTGGTATGCGCAGCTCCTGGCGGACGGCCATCGCCGGCAGGGCTGGACCGAGCTCGATCCGACGCTCTTCTTCTTCTCGGTCGTCGGGCTCTGCGAGTTCTTCTTCGCCGGGCGACCGCTGCTCGAACGCTCCTTCGAGGGCAAGCTCGACACGGACATGGTCGACCGGTTTGCCGATCACGTCACGACGCTGGTACTCGACGGCGTCCACGGGCCGCGGTGACCGGCGCGGCCGCCTAGGCGAGCGTTCCGGAGACCAGCGGGGCGACGTTCGGCAGCTCGAAGAGTCCGCGTACCGCAGCCGTCAACTCCGCCAGCCGGGCGGCATCGATCGCCATCTCGGGCAGCATCCTGTCCGCGTTGGCGCAGACGCCATCCCAGTCCCAGCCATAGGTCGAGGCATCGGGCACGAGCTCGCCGCTCAGCGTGCGACCGTCGGCCAGATCGAGCTCGAGCCGGCTTCCGAGGTTCGGCATACCCTCGTCCGCAAGCACGTCGGTCAGCTCCACGAGCCGCAGGATCGTCGGATCGTCGAACTCCTGCAGGCCGTCGAGCGTCGCTGCCCGGCGCTTGATCGCCATCGCAACGCAGTACTCCGCACTCATCAGCGTCGCGCCGACATCGCCGAACGGACCACGGTTCATGGTCCCGGGGTAGAGCCGGTCCACCGGATGCAGATGACAGCGCACCGCAACGATCTGCTCGGGGGTGAGGTCGTGCTCGGCGACCAGATCCAGGGCGATCTGCACCGGGCTCTGCGTGATCGCGCAGACGGGATAGGGCTTGTAGGTGACGTCGAGCAGCCGCCAGCGCCGGCCGAGCTCCCAGTCGCCGCCGGGGTCGGCGCCCTCACCGGCGAACGCCCGCACAAAGCCGGCCGCGCCCTCGTACCAGTTCGGGGCGCCCTTCAGCCCACCTTGCGCCATGCGCGCGGCGACGATGCCGTTGCGTGCGGCCATGCCCAGATGCAGCCGGTACTCGCTCGACCCGTCGATCCAGGTCTGGTTGAGCCCGCCCGAGAAGCTCGACGCGATCGCGATCGCGTCGGCACAGCCGTCGGCATCCAGTCCGAGTGCGACCGCGCTCGCCGCGGCGGCGCCGAGCGTTCCGAAGACCGGAGTTGCGCGGAATCCGCGCGGCGTCGTCGCCAGAACGAGCCGCTCGCCGACCGCGGCCGCGACCTCGCAGCCTGCAATGACGGCCCGCGCAAAGGTTGCGCCGTCGGCGCCGGTCTGCTCGGCGATCGCGAGCGCCGCCGGGACGACGCAGGAGCCGACGTGGGTCTTCGCCGGGAAGTGCGTGTCGTCCTGGGCCCGCGCGTGCATCAGTGACGCGTTGGCGAACGCAGCATGCTCGATGCCGACACGCGCGCCGTCGCACAGGAGCGTCGCCTCGGCCGGCCCGCTGCTGCGGACGATTCCCCAGAGGGGCTCCCCCACGCTGTGCGCGCCGACCGCACAGACGAGGTCGTGCAGGATGTTGCAGCGAAGCTTCTCGATGACCTCAGCGGGCAGGTCCACGACGGCGAGCTGCGCGGCGAACTCGCCGAGCGCGCGGCCGACCACCATCTCCCCCGGCGACGTCATGCCGTCACCTGCGCAGCGACCTGCTGCGGCTCGGCCGTCAGCGCCTCGGGCCGCTCGAGCAGCGCGGCCACCGAGCCCAGGAAGGGCGCTCCCTCAGCGCCGGTGAGCACACGGTGATCGCAGCCCATCGTCAGACGGATCCGTGTACGACCGTCAGGTCCGCCAAGACCTGCGCCTACCCCGAGAATCGCCGCCTGGGGCGGATTCATCAGCGGATCGAAGTCCTCGATGCCGAACATCCCGAGGTTGGAGATCGTGAAGGTCGGGTCCTCGAGCAGCTCGCGGGTGAGCCGCCGCGCGCGCGCCAGCTCCGCGACCTCGCGGACCGCCAGCGAGATCTCGGCCACGCTCTTGGCGTCGGCG